>DATENK010000593.1:0-3225 GCA_035275085.1 Verrucomicrobiia bacterium
ATTCGATGCTCGGCTGGTTGGGATCACCAATACTTCCATTTCCGGCTTGCTGCGGGGGCCATATCTGATGTCCGGTTCGACGACGAGTATCGTAGTGCGCTGGCGTTCTCGGGTGGCGAGCAACAGCCGCGTCCGTTATGGAGAGTCTACGACCAATTTGAGCCAGGAGGTTACGGTGTCGGGTACGCGCACGAATCACGAGGTCCGCCTGACGGGACTGCTGCCGGACACGCGCTATTATTATTCGGTCGGTTCGTCAACGAACACACTTGCATCGGGCGATCCATATTACTTTGTCACGTCGCCTCTGCTAGCTAAACCGACGCGCATTTGGGTGATCGGAGATTCTGGAACTGGAACCGCAAAAGCACGCGCGGTTTGGGATGAATATCGCGCGTTTGCCGGCACCCGCTACACGGACCTCTGGTTGATGCTGGGGGACAATGCGTATACTACGGGCAGCGATGCCGAATATCAGCGCGGGATGTTTGATATGTATCCGGAACTGTTGCGCCAGACATTAGTTTGGCCGGCGACGGGCAATCATGACACAACGCAAACGTATTTCGACCTGTTCACGCTGCCGACGGCCGGCGAGGCCGGTGGTGTGCCCTCAGGAAGCGAACATTACTTTTCCTTCGAGTACGGAAACATCCATTTTGTGTGCCTGGATTCGATGTTCTCCAGCCGGTTGAGCAGCGGCCCAATGTGCGCATGGCTGCGTGAAGATCTGGCGGCGAACACGAATGAATGGCTGATCGCGTTCTGGCATCATCCGCCCTATTCCAAAGGTTCGCACGATTCCGACGTTGAAAATGAGCTGATCGAGATGCGTGAGAACGTGGTGCCGATCCTCGAATCGTTCGGTGTAGACCTGGTGATGTGCGGACATAGTCACGGCTATGAGCGTTCGTATCTGTTGCGTGGCCATTACGGTGACTCAAGCACGCTCACGAGTTCAATGGTTCGCGATGCGGGTGACGGCCGCGAGGACAGTAACGGCGCTTACATGAAACAAAGCGACAACCACGGAACCGTGTATGTGGTCGCCGGGAGCTCCGGGCAAATCACCAGCGGCCCGTTGGATCATCCCGCGATGTTTGTCTCCTATTTGCGGATGGGTTCCCTCGTCTTGGACGTCGACGGCAGCACCTTGCGCGCACGCTTCCTGCGTGAGACCGGGACCATCGACGACTACTTTTCCATATTCAAAGACAGTCCGTCGGAGATTCGTTTCACGCGCTACCAGTTCGGGAGCGGGACCATGGCTTTAGTCTGGCAGAGCAATCCCGGCCATCAGTACGAAGTACAATACACGCCGCAGCTAAGCCCCGCCTCGTGGGTGGCGGTCAGCAGTCATCTGACGGCGACCAATAACACCGCCACGTGGACGCATTCACCACAAAGCCCGAAGGGGTTTTATCGCATTCGGGCATTGGATTGAGGCGCATTCGCGAGTACCCTAAGGCATGCAACGCGAGTATGTGCTGCAGCCCTTCCGGGCCGCGGTGGATCTGCAGATCGATTACGCGCGCGAGTTAAATCCCCAGCAACTCGCGGCCGTAACTGCTCCGCCCGGGCCTGCGCTGGTGCTCGCAGGCGCTGGCGCCGGGAAGACACGCACGCTGATTTACCGTGTCGCGTATTTACTGGAACAAGGGATTCCGGCGGACCGGATTCTGTTGCTGACCTTCACGAACAAAGCGGCGCGCGAAATGATGCGGCGCGTCACCGATTTGCTTGGCAATGAATTGACCGATTTGTGGGGCGGAACTTTCCATTCCATCGGGCACCGCTTTCTGCGGCGACACGCGCAAGCGATTGGTTATCAGAATAATTTCACCATCATGGATCGCGAGGATGCCCGCGACCTGGTGAAAGCGTGCATTGGCGCGTCCGAGATCGATACAAAGGCCACGCGGTTTCCGAAGCCGGACGTCGTGGCGGAGATCATTTCCTTCGCGGTGAACACGCGCAGCACGATCCCACGTACCGTCGGCGAGCAGTATCCATTTTTCATCGAGGTGGTCGCCCAACTGGAAAAACTGGCTACGATGTATGCCACGCGGAAGCGCGACACGAACGTGATGGACTTTGACGACCTGCTGGTATTGTGGCTGAAGCTGCTCCAGGAAGACGAGCAGGTGCGCGAGCGTTACCAGCGCCGCTTCCAGTTCATCCTGGTGGACGAATACCAGGACACGAACAAAATCCAGGGGGAGATCATCGACCTGCTTGCCGCGAAATATGAGAACGTGATGGTCGTGGGGGATGATTCGCAGAGCATTTACTCGTGGCGCGGCGCGAACTTCAAAAACATTCTGGAATTCCCCAAGCGCTTCGTTAAGGCGCAGATTTACAAGATCGAAACCAATTACCGCAGCACACCCGAAATCCTGAAAGTGGCCAATGCTGCGATCGCGGCAAACCAAAACCAATTCGCAAAAGAATTGGCGCCGGCGCGAAACCCAGGCGCTAAGCCAGCCATTGTTCCCTGTGGTAACGCGCACGAGCAGGCGGCTTTCGTGGCGCAGCGCATGCTGGAGTTGCGGGAAGAAGGCGTGGAATTGAATCAGATGGCGGTGCTTTATCGTTCGCATTTCCATGCCCTCGAACTGCAGCTCGAACTCACGCGCCGGAATATCCCGTTTACGATTACGAGCGGCATTCGTTTCTTTGAGCAGGCGCACCTCAAAGACGTTACCGCTTACTTGAAGCTGATCGTGAATCCGCAGGATGAATTGGCGTTTAAGCGCCTGGTGCAATTGCTGCCGGGGGTCGGCGCGAAAAGCGCAGACAAGCTGTGGCAGCAGTTCTCGTCGCAACTCGGCTCCATCTCCTTCGACCCGGAGAGCACGCCCGTGACGCGGCCGCTCGCGACGGCCGTTCAGCGCTGCACGACACTGGCGCCGAAAAAAGCCGAGAAGGCCTGGGCGAATTTCGCCATTACGCTGTCGCAACTTGAAGCCGAGGATGTGCGCAACAGTGCGGCGAAGATGATCAAGCTGATCCTCGAGGCCGGCTATGAAGATTACCTCAAGGACACGTATGATAATTACCTGATGCGCAAGGACGACATCGTGCAGCTTGCGAACTTCGCAGCGCAATTCAAGAGCACGGAAGAATTCCTGAGCCAGCTTTCATTATTGTCCAATCTCGAAGCCGAAGCCGAGGCACCGGCGAACAAAGATGAGGAGCAAGTCCGGCTTTCAACAATCCACCAGG
>DATENK010000594.1:0-9745 GCA_035275085.1 Verrucomicrobiia bacterium
GCGATCTCGTGCTGCTGCCGCCGGGCAAGCTGACGGTTGAATTCGGGCGCGGGCCGGAATATCGGCGAATGCGGCGCGAAGTGATCGTCCCGCGAATCGAGACCGCGGAGATTCCCTTCAAACTGGAACGCTGGATCGATCCCGCCGCCTTCGGCTTCTATGCCGGTGACCATCATATTCATGGGGCTGGTTGCGCGCATTACACGACCCCCACTGAAGGCGTAACTCCCGAGGACATGTTCAGGCAAGTCGATGGCGAAGGGCTGAACGTCGGCTGCGTGCTTACCTGGGGGCCATGTTTCGATTATCAGCGGAAGTTCTTCACGCCCAGCGTGAATTTCTTGAGCAAACCCCGCACGATCATGAAGTACGATCTCGAAATCAGCGGCTTCGGGTCCGAAGCGCTCGGCCACGTGTGTCTCCTCAACTTGAAAAACCAGAATTATCCTGGCTCCGATGGCACAAAAATTAAAGGCTGGCCGTCCTGGACGTTGCCCGTGATGAAATGGACAAAAGATCAGGGCGGCTTCGCCGGCTACGCACACTCTGCCAGCGGCTTGGAAATCAACACTCCCTCGAACGTGAAACGGCTATTTCAAAAATACGATGCGGACAAAGACACGCGGCTCACGAGTGCGGAAACAGCTACGGCGCTTCTGCCGTTCGCTTTCGCTGAAATTGACGAAGACCAGGACCGCATCCTTACCGAAGCAGAGCTGGCTGCCGCGCATGATCGCGCCGCCGGCGAATTGCCGAACTTTGCTATACCGGCGATGAATGGTGTCGGCGCGATGGAGATTTGCGTGACCGTGGCGCACGGGGTGTGTGATTTCATCAGCGCGATGGATACGCCGCGCGTCGCTGAGTGGAACATGTGGTACCACATCCTGAACTGCGGCTTCCCCCTCAAGGTCAGCGGCGAAACCGATTTTCCGTGCATGAGCGGCGAGCGGGTGGGCCAGGGGCGGGTTTACGTGCAACTCGGCAAACAAAAGCGGCTCGACTTCGCGTCCTGGTGCGAGGCCCTGGCTGGCGGCCGTTCCTACGTAAGCGATGGCTTTGCGCATGCGCTCGCGTTCGCAGTGAATGGCATCTCACCGGGTTTCGGCGAAGTGCGTCTCGAGGCCGCCGCTGAAATTACGATTCATGCGGAAGTCGCGTTCGCGCCTGAAACGCCTGCGCTTGTTGCTCACGGTTTCGCGCTTCCGCCCGATGGAAAGCGTTGGAGTGGCGATACCGTCACGCTTCATGGTCCACGGACGGATGCACTGTCGCCGGGCGGCGAACGTTTGGTGGAGGTTATCCTCAACGGCCGCCCCGCCGCTTCTGCGCGTGTTCCTGCCGACGGAAAAATCCATCAGCTCAAGTTCCGAGTGCCGATCACCCGAAGCAGTTGGGTCGCGCTGCGCCAGTTCCCGCAACTGCACACAAATCCTGTGGACGTCCGCGTCGGCAACGCGCCTGTTCGAGCATCCCGTCGTAGCGCGTTGTGGTGTATCGAAACCATCGAGCGCCTCCGCGAGAATCGCCGCAATTCAATCCGCGACCCCGAGCGCGCTGCCGCCATGCAGGCATACGACCAGGCGATAGAAAAATTTCGGCGCATCGCCGCCGAGGCTCCGCAGGAGAGGTTATGAAGATTCGTTCCGTTCGATGCGCTGGTTTGCGCGGCGCAACCCCGGAAGGTGGCTGGAGCAACGAGCTAAAGCCGGACGATTGCGTCCATACGCTCGTGGCTATCCAAACGGACGAAGGGCTGACGGGCGTCGGCAGCGTATTCACGAGCGATCATCTGGTGAAGGCTGCGCTGAAATTGCTCGAGCCCTTGCTGCTGGGCGAGAATGCGCTGGAGCCCGAACGCGTTACCGAGAAGCTGCACCAAGAGACTTTCTGGCAGGGCCGCGGCGGTTCGGTGACGCATGCAATCAGCGGAATTGACATCGCACTCTGGGACTTGCTTGGCCAGGCTGCAGGCCAGCCGGTCGGGCGATTACTCGGCGGCCGTTACCGCGAGCGCGTGCGGCCGTACGCATCAATTCTGATGGAAAAACCGAAGCCTCTTGCCGAGCGTCTGCACGCGATCCGGGCACGGGGTTTTCGCGCGTTCAAAATCGGTTGGGGACCGTTCGGTCAGGAAAGCGCCGCTCTCGACGAAGCGATTGTGCGCGGCGCCCGGGAGGCGATTGGACCTGATTCGCTGCTGATGGTCGATGCCGGTGCGAGCAACGCTTTTTGGCCCCATGGTTACAAATGGGCATTGCGCACTGCCGAAATGCTCGCGGAATATGATGTTGCGTGGTTCGAGGAACCGCTACTGCCGGATGCGCTGCAGGATTATGTCCGCTTGCGTGAGCACAGCCGAGTGCCGATCGCCGGTGGCGAAGTGCTGACGCGGCGGCAATCCTTTCAGCCGTGGCTCCAGGCTGGCGCCTTCGACATTGTGCAGCCGGATGTCACCAAGGTCGGCGGGATAAGCGAAGAACGTCATATCGCGCGGATGGCGCGCGATCATGGTGTCCGTTTTATTCCCCACGGTTGGAACACCGCCATCGGTTTGGCCACGGATTTGCAACTAGCCTCAGCATTTCCGGACACGGATTTGGTCGAGTATCTCGATGGCTCCCCTTTCATCGATGACATTGTCGAAAACGCGTGGCAACTGGACGCCGACGGAATGCTAACAATTCCCGACGCACCCGGCCTCGGCCTTAAACTCAATCTCGAAGCGCTGGCAAAATACACTCGTGACGAATTGGGCTACTCGCGTCCACGCGCAACCACGCGAGCGCGCCCAGCAGATAAACCGCGCCGAAGACGATAAACGTCGCATTCCATCCGTGCGCGAACGAAACCTTGGCCGCTACGAGCGGACTGAGCATTCCTCCGATCCCGCCTGCTGAGTTCATCCAGCCACCAACTGTTCCCGCGAATCGGCCGCCGATGTCTGTGGGCAACGACCACATCGACGGCACGCCGAGGTCCTGCAACGCGAATGCGACAACGATCAACGTTATGACAGCCAGGGCGGATTCGAGTTGCGAGACGGCGAACGCGCACAACCCCGCGCCGGTCCAGCCGACAATGGGTATGATGCTGCGGCCCCAACGTTTACTGCCAGTCCGCCGAATCGCGTAATCGGAAAGAAAGCCGCCGCCGAGACAAGCCAATCCACCGAGCAACAGTGGCAAGCCGCTGATGAATTGCGAGTCGGCATAATCCACGTGAAACTGCTCCTTCAAATATTTCGGCAGAAATGTAATGTAAAAATAAAAGCAAAAGCTGACGCAAAACGACACCAAACAGAGGGCCAGGATGTTCGGCGAAAAGAGGGAAGCCCACCGAAAGGCGGGTATCGCTTCATCAGCATAGATGTTGGCCGGTGCGATCTCGCCAGATCGAATCAGTGCGCGCTCACTCTCGTTGACTTGCGATTTGTCCTCCGGCCGATCGCGAAACCAAATGAAAAACAGAATCGCCCAAAGTATTCCGATCGCTCCGAGTATCCAAAAAGCGCGTTGCCAACCGCCGGCGAAAAGCATCAAGCCACCTATAATCGCCGGCGCAAACGCGCCCCCGAAGCGGCTGGCGAGCCAGATGAAACTTTGTGCACTCGCGCGTTCATGAAATGGAAACCAACGTCCCAGCGCGCGGGCGATGTTCGGGTACGCACCCGCTTCGCCCACGCCGAAGAGAAATCGGATACACACTAACACCATCAACCATTGTTCGGGACCCGGCTTCGAAAAGAACAAGCCTGTGATCCATTTCACGCCTCCGGTTGCAGCCGTGAACACAGACCAGCACAGAACGATCCGGAAGATGACCGCGCGCGCCCCAAAGCGGTCGCCCAGCCAGCCGCCGGGCACTTCAAAGAGCACGTAGCCGGCGACGAACGCAGAGAAGACCCAGCTCATTCGTTCCGTAGCGCGATTTTTTTCGGCGATCACCCGAGATCCAGGGTCGGTTCCCCCTTGTAGGGTAATCTCGCCCAACCGCAGGTCGCGTTCGATATCACCCTGCACCCGCATAATGCAGATGCGGTCGAGGTAAGTCAGAAAGGCGAGCGAGCAGAGAACGGCGAGAACGCGGTAGCGATAACGGGTCATTTGGGTGGAACCGGCTTCTGGCCCCAGGGCATCGGCATGGTCGGTGGGCGACGATGGCGGTCCCGGCGAGGATCGAGCGGACGGTCGCGGAACCAGCTCACGAATCGCGCTAATTGTTTCACCGCTTCTTCGTACGCCTCCCGTCCCTTCTCCGTGGTGGCGAGTTGGGCGTCACCGAGAACGCCCGTCTCCGAATAGCTGCTCGTCCACGAAATGAGCGATGCAGGACCGGCGGCAAACAAATCGACCCAATTGAAGGGGTTGTTCTCTTCGTTGAAGCTGATGACGCCGCTCTTGATTTTATCTTTGCGAACGTTATCGCCATCCAGATAGAGATACAGAGATGTTTCAAGCTCGCAGGCATGAGAGCAACCGCCCGGAAATTTGCTTTGCCGCCAGCGCGGGAGAAATGCCTTGTCTACCGTTAGCAGGTTCCACCACGCCGCCAGGATGCATTCGGCGTCGGTCTCCAGGTTGGTACGACGCGCAACGAGATCCAGATTTGGCATGTTCGAGCCGTGCCCATTCAGCAGGACAATTTTCTTGAAGCCGTGATAAGCGAGCGACTTCGTAATATCGAGCACGTGGTCAATGAAATGCTCGTAATGATTGTTGATCGTTCCCGGGAAATCCATCACGTGGCCGGTATAGCCATAACAGACGGTGGGCAGGACGAGCAGTTTGTCCGGAATTAAACGCCCGGCGCCATAAGCAATTCCGGTCGGGCAAACCATATCAACGTCCAGCGGCAAATGTGGCCCATGCTGTTCGACCGCGCCGCAGGGCACGATGCAGACTTTGCGCATCTCAATGGCGTCGTTGATCTCCGGCCAGGTCAGCTTTTCGTAGCGGAATTCGGTGGCGGCGCGGCTCATTGCGGAGTGGTAGTCGAAATTCCGAGAGAGTGAAAGCAATTTGGGCAGCATCAACGGCGCGGGCAGCAATTAGGACAACTCAGCCCGAAACAATCTGCCGGCAATCCGAACCTATTCGTAGAAGTAGAGTTCCCAGGCGCCGCTCTCCAGTTCCTCATGGCTGATGGTGTGGAGGCCGTGGACAAATACGCGAGTCACGACTGGCGTGGCGAAGAGGGGGTCGGCGGAGTCGAAGGTGAGTTCCTCGACGACTTGCGCGGCGCCCGTGACAGTGAAAGGCGAAACAACATAATAGGTCGTTACGGTGCGCGAGCCTTCGGTGACAGTGCGGCGGACGCGGTAACCATCGGCGTCGCAAACCGCATCGGGTTCATCACTGCATGTGACGTTGTCCAGCACGCCGAAACGCGAGCCGGTCACTCCGTCCGGATACGTATAGCCGACCGGTTTTCCGGCCGTGTCGTAATGGTAAACCGTGCTGCCGGAATGCGGGTCCACAACTTCCGTGAGTTGATTGGCTTCCGTCCAGCGATAGCTCATGGCTGCTCCGTTGAGCATGGTTGAGTGCACACCCATGAATCGGCCAAGCTCGTCATAGTCATAGACCAATGTTGTCTCCACCGCCGGTGCGCCGGCGTGCGCAACCCATGATTTGTTGATGCGGCTGAGGCGGCCTTGCGGGTCGTAAGTGTAGGATGTCGAACCGCTGCCATCCGTCATGGCCGTGCGACGCCCCTGTTCATCAACGATGACACTGGCACTCGGCGCGGAGGCGCTCATCTCCATTGCAAAGCTGGGACCCACTGGCGCAGGCGGGCATTTGCCGGCCGCCCCGGCGGCGTATACAGCCGCGACTTCATTGGATGTAAGCGCGTGATCGTAAATGCTGATTTCATCCAGCAGGCCGCGGAAGAAGTTCGGATCGAACGGCACGTTGCCGAAGTACAATTTGTAATTCGTGCGCGGGGTGTTAGTGCCGACAGTGACTGTCGTGCGCAAGGCGCCATTGATATAGACGCGGCCCTGGCCCGCGGTGCGATCATACGTCACCGCCACATGCGTCCACACGTTGTTCGTAAGCGCGTTGGCCGCATTTACATCGCGCGAATTGCCTGCCACATCGTAGAGCTGCGCGTTCACCGTACGGCCAAGCATTTGTACGCCCACGCCGAAATTTGTGGCGCTGCCCGCCAGGCCTGAGTGCCAGCTCACCATACGGCCGCTGCGCGTGATATCGGTCGGGTTCACCCAGAATTCGAGCGTCAATCCGCTCCCCAGGCCAACATCCAGCGCCGGATTCGCGGCCACGTGCACCGCATCGTTGATGCCGTCCAGGGTAAACGCTGTTGAGACGCGGCCGCTGGCAAACGCTGTGCCGCCCGCCAGTCGACCATCGCGGCCGCCGACGACTTCCTGCGCGGTTCCGTTACCCGGCCACCACGCCACCAGGCCTGCAGGCGCGGCGGAACAGGGCATTGCAACGCGGACTTCCATCACGTCATTGCGGAGGACCGCCGAATCGTCCGCGGCGAGGTTTAACACATAAATGCCAGGCGCGCTGAATAATGCAGAGGTAACCGGAGCAGTCGGATCGCCGAAAGTGACCGTGCCAGGACCATCCAGTTTGCTCCAGACCGAGCGTACCCCAGCCCCGGCCGGAAGCCCGTCATCGGAGACGCTGCCATTGAGCATCGCGACGTCGCTCACCCCAGCCAACGTGACATTCCGGCCGGCGTTTACGACAGGCGCTTGATTTTGGTCTTTCGGGCATTTGCCGACTGGGCCAGAATTGTAAATGTCGTATACCTCTTGGGCGTCGAGTGGGCGATTGTAAAGACTTACTTCGTCGAGCATGCCACGGAAAAAGCCGGTGTCGGACGGAATATTTCCGAAGTAGAGATTGTAGCCCGTGCGCGGTTGGTAAATGCCCAACGGCGCGGTAGTGCGCAAACCGCCATTGACGTAGATACGGCCGAGCCCGGTAGTGCGATCATAGGTGACAGCCACGTGCGTCCAGACGCCGTTCGTAAGCGAGTTGGCCGCGCCCAGTTCGTGAGGAGTGCCGGAGAGATCATAGATCTGCGCGGAGACGCCGCCGGACTGCTGATAAACATTCACGCCGAAATTCGTCGCGACTGCGCCCATTCCAAAGTGCCAACCGACCACGCGAGTGAAGCGTGTCACATCCAACGAATTCATCCAAAACTCCAGGCTGAGCCCGTTGCCCTGGCCGACGTCGAGACTCGGGTGCGCAGCGACTTGCACCGCGTCATTGGTGCCGTCGAAGCGGAAACCCGCAGAAACGCGGCCCGTTGCGAAGGCAACACCGCCTCCGAGGCGCGCGTGGTTGACGCCCACAACGTCATTGCCGTTTCCATTGGCGGGCCACCAGGCCACTAGACCCGGCACGTCTTTTACGGTGCAAAGGCTGCCAACGCGGACTTCCACTAGATCGCTGGAGGAAATCAAGCCGTCATCGGCGCTCAAACGGAGAACGTAAATGCCAGGCGCGTTGAAGGTGGCTGTAGTAAGCGGCGTGGCGGGATTGGCAAAGCTCACAATGCCCGGGCCATCGACCACGCTCCAGAGGGAATTCACGCCGTAGCCTGGTGGCAACCCGTCATCGGTCACAACGCCATTCAAGTTGGCAACTTGTGCGGTGTCCCGCAGGAACACGTCGGCGCCCGCGTTCACGACCGGACCCTGGTTGAGATCATTCGGGCATTTGCCAACGCCGCCTGCCGAAAACAGTTCATAAACTTCCTGCGCGTCCAACGTACGGTTATAGACGCTCACTTCGTCCAACAGCCCGCGGAAATAATTCACATCGAACGGCACGTTGCCAAAATGGAGGTTGCCGACTGTGCGCGCCAGATAGCTGCCGACGTTGGAAGCGATGCGTTGCGCACCATTGATGTACGTCCGCCCGATGCCGCGCGTGCGGTCGTAAGTGACGACGACATGCGTCCAGGTGTTCGCGGTCAAGACAGCGCCGGCTACAAACTCGTGCGGGTTGCCGGTGGGATCGGGGATCTGGGCATGGATATTGCCGGATTGCTGAAAGATGTTGACGCCAATGTTCGTGCCGTTTTGCGAGAGGCCATTGTGATAGCCAACCAGCCGAGCGGTGCGCGTCACATCCGCCGAATTCACCCAAAACTCGAGCGAGAAGCCTGCGCCCGCGCCGATGTCCAGGCCCGGATCGCTGGGCACGCGCGCGGAGTCATTCACGCCATCGAAACTGAAAGCGCTCGCGACGCGGCCATTCGCAAAGCTCAGGCCAGCGGCGAGTTGCGCCTGTCGTCCGCCTACCACGTCCAATGCATGGCCATTGCCTGTGAACCACGCGGCCAGGCCGGGGATGTTTTTGATCGTGCACACTGACGCCACACGCACTTCGACGACATCGCTGCGGACGGTCGCGGCGTCATCTACGCTCAAGCGCAAAACGTAGATGCCCGCGCTGTCGAAGTTTGCCGTCGTAACCAAGGCTGTGCTATCGCCGAAGGTCGCCGTGCCAGGGCCGCTGACGACACTCCATGCCGCGCGCAGGCTCCCCGGGGCGGGTTGGCCGTCGTCAGTGGCTGAGCCGTTCAGCGTGGCCACGCCGGGAGCTTGTAGATAAATATCAGGGCCGGCATTTACCAGCGGCGGCAGGTTGGAGCTGATTGGGCATTTGCCAGTGCCATTGGCGGAATAAATTTCGTAAATCTCTTGCGCATCCAGCGCGCGAGGATACAGCGTGACTTCATCCAGCGCGCCTTCGAAGTACGAACTATCCGATAGCAGGTGCCCAAAGAATAATGGAAACGTAGTCCGCGGACGGAAGTTGCCGAGATTTGAAACGATACGCAACGCGCCATTGAGGAAGATGCGACCCTGGCCGCTCGGGCGATCATAGGTGACCGCGACATGTGTCCAGGTATTATTGGTCAGCACACCCAGGGCGGCAAACTCGTGTGGTGCGTTGTTAGTATCATAAACCTGCACGTGAAGCTCACCACCTGACTGAAAGATGTTCACGCCATGGTCTGGCGAAAAAACGTCCAGGTCCGAATGCCACCCAAGCAATCGCACCGACCGGCTTACATCGGCGGAGTTCATCCAGAATTCGATGGTCAAACTGTTCCCGGCGCCGATATCGAGGGAAGGATGCGCGTCCACTTTCACGCGGCCATCAATACCGTCAAAGGTAAATGCGCCGCCAACTTTGCCCGCGCCGTAGGCCACTCCGCCTTCCAGGACCGCGGTATTGCCCGAGACAGTTTCAGTACCGACGTAATTCGCCGGCCACCACGCCACCGCCCCCGGAGGATTCGCGCTGCAGATCATGTCCACCCGCACTTCGACCAGGTCCCTGGAGGTATATTGAGAGTCGCTGGCGGAAAGTTCGAGAATGTAAAGGCCGCGTTCGGAAAAGCTCGCGCTTGTGACCGCGCTTGAAACATCACCGAAAGTGACTGTGCCGGGCCCATACTTCGTCTGCCAGGAGTATTGAAGGGTCGAGTTCCGGGGCCAACCGTCGTCCGTCGCTGAACCGGCAAGCGTGATCACGTCGCTGAGCGACCGAACCGCGCGGTCAGGACCGGCATTCACGACCGGCGGCTGATTGTAGATAACGTCAATCGTGACCGTGGCGAGCGTCGAGCTTTTCGCGCGGCATCATCGGCAATCGCCCCGAGAACTGGCAGACGCGCGTAGTCAGAACCGAAGCTCTGGACGCTAATCGCATAGCGGCGGATGTCTTGATGAATGTGAGAGAGC
>DATENK010000595.1:0-5912 GCA_035275085.1 Verrucomicrobiia bacterium
CGGATCGGGCCGCACGTTCATATCACGGGGCACACCACGATTGGGGCGCGGAACAGATTTTATCCGGGGGCGGTAATCGGCGAAGCGCCGCAAGACCTCGCGTATAAGGGGGCGCCCACCCAATTGCGCATCGGCGACGACAATACTTTTCGCGAGGCCGTAACGGTGAACCGTTCCACCAAGGAAGGCACCGAGACGGTGATCGGCTCGCGCAACTTACTGATGGCCTGCACGCACATCGCGCATGATTGCCGGCTGGGGAACAACATCATTATGGCCAATGGGGCGGTGTTCGGCGGATACGTCGAGGTGGAAGATCGCGCCGTGATTTCCGCGACCTGTCTCGTCCACCAATTCATTCGCATCGGCACCCTCGCGATGATGCGCGGCGGCGCGGCGATCAGCAAAGATTTGCCGCCGTTCATGGTGGCGCGCGGGGAGAATTCGATTTGCGGGTTGAATATCATTGGCTTGCGGCGCGCGGGATTTTCGCCGGAGGAACGCCTGGAGCTTAAGAAACTGTATCGAGTGCTGTTTCGGAGCCAATTGCCTTTGCGCAAGGCCATTGAATCCGGGCGGAAACAGTTCACCACTCCACAAGCCATTCGTGTGCTGGACTTCATCGCCGCCAGCAAACGCGGCGTCTGCCGCCATTCCGGGGTTGAGAACGAGGAAGAGGGACCCGTGTAACTCGTCCTTCCAATCCGTTATGGAGGGACGAGTTATACGAGTGCCATTCTAGAATTGAGAACGATGACCAAGACGAATAAAAATTATTATTATGCCACCTAAAGCCGCCGAGAAATTACCGGAACCGAAAGAAAAAGAAGCGATCAAAATTCCGCCGGCTCGTCAGCGCGAATTGGACGCCGCCATTTCCAGCATCACCAAAGCGTACGGGGAAGGGAGCATCATGCGCCTCGGCTCCGCGCAAGCACTGCGGCGGATCGAAGTGATCCCCACCGGCGCGCTCGGAGTGGACCTGGCGCTGGGCGTGGGCGGGATCCCGCGCGGACGCGTCGTGGAAATTTTTGGCCCGGAATCGTCCGGCAAGACGACGCTCATGTTGCATGTGATCGCCAACGCGCAGAAGGGCGGGGGTTTGGCGGCGTTCATCGATGCCGAGCACGCGCTTGATCCGGCATACGCGAAGAAGCTCGGCGTGAATTTGGATGACCTGCTCGTGTCGCAACCGGACAGCGGTGAGGAAGCGCTCAGCATTTGCGAGACGCTGGCGCGCTCAAATGCGCTGGATGTGATCGTGATCGATTCCGTCGCGGCGTTGGTCCCGAAAGCCGAACTCGAAGGTGAAATGGGCATGGCCACGATGGGCATGCAAGCGCGCCTGATGAGCCAGGCCTTGCGCAAGTTGACCGGCATTCTGGCGAAGGCCAAGACGGCGTGCGTCTTCACAAACCAGATTCGCGAGAAGGTCGGCGTCATGTTCGGCAACCCTGAAACGACGCCCGGCGGCAAGGCGCTGAAATTCTATGCCAGCGTGCGCATCGATATCCGCCGCAAGGAAACGTTGAAGGACGCTGCAGGCGCCGCCGTGGGGAATCTGGTAAAGGTAAAAATCGTGAAGAACAAAGTCGCGCCGCCGTTCACCGAGTCTGAGTTCGAGATCATTTACAACCATGGCATCAACAAGGAAGGCAACATCCTCGATGTCGGCTTGCAGAACGGTGTGGTGGACAAGAAAGGCGCGTGGCTGCAGTTCCAGGGCGACCTGATCGGCCAGGGCAAAGACGCCGCGCGCCAAACGCTCATTGAAAAACCCGAGCTCGCCCGCAAGATCGTCGACGCGATCATGGCCAAGCGCAGCGCCGCGGCTGAGGCTACTTCCGAAAAGGGTCAATAAGCAGCGCGCGCAAATCCTCCTGCTTTTCCTGAAGCCCGAACTGAGTTTCGGCATCGCGTCGCGGCGTTTTGTACGTGCGGAATAACCGGTCCCAAAACGAGAACAGCGTCCCGTAATTTGAATCGGTCCGTTCGCGTGTTGGCGAATGATGGATCCGATGCGAGCCCGGAGATACGAAGACGAGACGCACGATCCGATCGGCCCATTCCGGAAAGGCGAAGTTGGCGTGTTGCGCCAATGCGCTCAGCGAATACAAACCCGCGAAGATCAGAATCGATGTGATCGGAACTCCAAAAAGCAGGATCGCCGGCACCAGAAAAATCCAGGAAATGAGCGCTTCAACGGGATGAAAACGAAATCCGGTCGTCACATCCATGTCGGCGTCGCTGTGATGCACGCGATGAAACTGCCAGAGGATCGGGATCTTGTGTTTCAAGACGTGGCCGGCGTACGCCGCCAGGTCGAGGACCAATATACCAACAATCACGTTTGGGATGGAATGCAGGCCGACCCAATGAAACAACCCGAAGGAATTTTTTTCGGTCCACGTCGCCGCAAACGCATTCGCAGCCGCGAGAGCGCCCGCGGCTCCCATGTAGATTGCGTTCAGAAAAAGATTCGTCGCGGTATGTCGCCACCATTGCGTCGCGCGCGCGTGATGCGGTTGCCACGCCTCGGCAAGCCAAAGCACCATAAACGCGCCTGCCAACAGGAACGGTTGATACTCGCGGATGCTGCTCACTTCACTTTCGCTTCGGCGCGCGCAACGTACAGCGCCGCCGTCAGGTCACCCGCTACATTCAAAGTCGTTCGGCACATATCGAGCACGCGATCAACGCCGAGTATAATACCAATGAGGGCCGGATTCACGCTGATTGTGCTCAGGACCACGATGATAAACGGGATCGATCCGGAAGGCACTCCAGCGGTCCCGATGCTGCCGAGAATCGCCAGATACGCGACCAGGATTTGCTGGCCGAGGCTCAGGTCGACCCCGGCGAGTTGCGCAAGAAAGAGAACCGTAACGCCCTCGTACAGCGCAGTGCCGTTCTGGTTTGCCGTTGCGCCGACGGTCAGCACAAAGCTGCCAATCTCGCGAGGGATACCGAGGTTTTCTTCCGACACGCGCAGCGATGTCGGAAGCGTCGCCGCCGAGGACGACGTGGAAAACGCCGTCACGAGCACGGTGCGAATGCGACGAAAAAACTCGAGCGCTCCCATGCCGCCGACCGCGCGCACCGCCAGCGAGTACGTGCCAAACATGTGCAACGCGAGTCCCACCAAAACAGTGACCACGAACCAACCGAGCGCCTGCAACAGATCAAGGCCGAATCGGGCTGTGTTCGTGAAGAGCAAACACGCAATCGCAATTGGAGCGAGGCGCATGATGATGTCGATGACTTTTGCGGAAGCGGCGTACAAGCCTTCGAGCGCGCCGAGCAGCGTCGCGGATTTTTCGGAAGGCAACATCAGGATCGCCGCGCCGAACAAGACCGCAAAGAATATCAGGTGCAGCATGTTCGGCGGATCGGACGCGAGTGACGCGATCGGATTGCTTGGAACGAATGATTTCACCAGATCAAGCGGCACGGGATCGCGCTTCTTTGGCGCTTCAGCCACGCGCTTCTCGGCTTCGGCGCTGAATTGCTTCTGCAATGCGGCCGCAGTTTCCGGGGCGATGCGCTTTCCTGGCTTGATGGTATTTGCGAGCAGCAGACCAATCGCGACCGAGATCGCGGAGATCACGAGACAGTACGCCAGACTGCGAATGCCGATTCGGCCGAGGCTGCGAATGTTTCCCAATCCTGCGAGACCAATGATCAAAGACGAA
The DNA here is from genome assembly GCA_035275085.1 of Verrucomicrobiia bacterium. Taxonomy (GTDB): domain Bacteria; phylum Verrucomicrobiota; class Verrucomicrobiia; order Limisphaerales; family DATENK01; genus DATENK01. The sequence continues at coordinate 3,693 of DATENK010000595.1, forward strand.
AAAACCAGCGGAATAACCGTGAGCAGCAAGAGACGAAGGAACAATTGCCCGATGGGGTCGCTGACGTTCAGGACAAACCAGCTCAGCCTTGGATTCGTCTGGCCGAGAATCAGATTTGCAGCGACCCCTGCGACCGCGCCAATCAGCAGCCCCCACAAAACCCGTCCGTGCCTGGATGGTCCGGTATCCAAGCTAATACCACTTGCGCAGACGCACTTCGATACCGAGGTCCTGGCCGACCAGGCGCTTAAACGCTTGAGTGTCGTAGTTGGGATCAGTACTAGGGCTACCGTTAACGGAGCCGAAGTGGTAGGGAAACACCACTTTGGGACGGATGGTGCGAACAACACTCGAAGCCGTGGTTGCGGTCATGGTGAAAGAGTTCATGCACACGAACGCGACATCGATGTTCTGAACGGCGAGCAGGTCGGGGCCGGGGCCGCAGTCGCCGGTTGTCAGGATACGCTTGCCGCCTATGGTTGTGACATACGCGTTGTTGACCCCTTCCAGGTGATTGGCATTCGTCGCGCGAACAGCCTGAACCGGAATGCCAAAAACCGTCGTGGAAGAGCCGTAGGTCAGGATTGTGGTAAGATTTTTCAGCGCGGCCGACATGGAATTGTAAGTGGTTTGCGGCGCGATTATCCGGGTCGTGGCATTGGTGAGGCTACTGATGATGGTGGCGTCGAAATGATCACTGTGATTGTGGCTGAGCAGGATCAAATCAGCCTTGGGGAATCCGGTATACCGGGAGACATTGCCCGCGGGATCGTTGTAAATGATTTTGCTGTTCCAACTCATGACGAAACCCGCGTGATGAACGGGCTGAATGATAAGGTCACCATTGGTGGTAATTACGTGTTCGCCGAGGAAGGCGGTGGGCGCGTCGTACCGTGAGGCGTAAAAGCGCGAATTGAGGTAGGGCGCGGCGGCATCGATGTGGTTGTTCACGCCGGTGCTGCGGAAAGTGAGCAATGGCACGAATTGATCCAACGGCGGGTAATAGGTGCGGAGCGTTACGTTGGAAGTGTTGGTGGCGGTAATCGTCAGCAGCGCTTCCTTATTGGTCAGCATCCGAAGGCTGGTGCCAAGCTGAGCCTGGGCGGTAAGCGCGCCGGCCAAAAGCAACAACCAGACCCAGGCGCGCATGCTTAACACGGCGGTTTTGCGACGCGATTTGTCGAACCTCGTTCGTGAGGCCGATCTTTGCTCCGGTCGTGATCGCGATCGCGGTCGCGATTGCGATTCGCTTCGCGGCGCTCGCGTTCGAGTTGCTCGAACTGCTCGCGTTGTTCCGGATTAAGGATCGCATTGATCTGCGCGTTGCGATTGTTTGCGGCGGTGCGGATGCGGCGCCACTGTTCATCGCGCAACGCATCGACTTCTTTCGCGTAACGATCGGAAACGTCTTTGATTTTCGCGGACTGTTCGGGGGTCAGGTTCATCTTCGAGGACAGCCGATCGCAAAAGTGGGAGGAGATTTCTTTTGGCCCGGGCGGAGTGAGGATTCTTTCTTTTGTCGTTTTAGCGGCCACCACCCAGCCGGAAACGCCGCCGGCGGCGAAGATCGCAGCCAGATACAGGATAATTTTCCATTTGCTAATGTCCGTCATCGCATCAGGTCCACGCGCAATTCGTAATCGGCGTAGGCTTCGTCGTTATCGGGAGTCGTGTCCAATGCATCGCGTCCCCAGGCCAGTGCGAACAACATCACGACTCCGGCAAGGGCCAGGGCGTGGCGGAATACCAGCGCCAACATACGCCATGCCTCGTCGTTGTCGACGTGCTGCCGCCAATGAGCCAACACGCGGTTGGCGAGATGGGGCGGGATTGCATCGTCAGCAGCGACAGGCTCGGCATCGCGCGCCGCGGCGAAGAGCCGCTCCAATTTCATGTCATCGCGATTCATGATCGTCTTTTTCGAGTTGCGCCAAAAGTGATTTCAGTTTCTGCCGGGCGCGGAACGCGCGGACTTTGATGACAGCCGTGTTCCACCCGGTGATTTTGCGAATCTCGGCTACGCTGCGTTCTTCCAGGTGCAGCAGGCGTATCACCAGGCGGTCCTGTGGCGATAGTCCGGAAAGCAAACGGTTCAGCAACTCCGTGGCCGATTCGCCTGCGACGGTCGGCTCTTGGCCTTCGGTGGCGGAGAGCGCTTCGACGACGAATTGTTCGTCTTCCGAAAGGTCGGCCCAACGCCATTCGGGACGAATTTTTTGC
>DATENK010000596.1:0-3101 GCA_035275085.1 Verrucomicrobiia bacterium
GTCGGATGCGCCTGGACGAGAGCGAAATCGAACTCCGCAAGGGTAGCGTAGTGTATATCCCGCGCGGGGTGAAACACAAAGCCTGGGGCAACCTCAAAGTCCTCGTGATCTGTATTCCGCGCGGCGTGTTAAACGACGTGCATGAACTAAAATAAGTCTCGGCGTCAGCCCCCGTCGACATAGATCTTTGAGGAAGGCGGAAGTGGAGATCACTTTTTCTGCGCCCGAGCCAAGGCATTGAGCGCAGGCGGAAACTCTGGTTTCTGGCGGAGTACTTCGTTCAGTTCCAGGATCGCTTCGTCGTTCCGCTTGAGGGCAAGCAGAGCATTAGCAAGATTGTAACGGGCATCCACATAGTTGCTGTCGGCGCGGACGGCTTCCTGAAAATAGTGGACGGCCTCGGTGAGTTTGCCTTGTTGAGCGAGGGCGCGGCCCAGATTGTTCATCGCGGAGCTGTACTCAGGCTGTGCTTTCAGGGCCAGATAGTAATGTTGGATACCCTCGTCGGTCTTGCCCTGGGCGACGAGGATGTTGCCGAGGTTGTTGTGCGCTTCGGGGTAATCGGGAAGAATTTTGAGGGCGTCTTCATAATGTTTGATTGCGTCGTTGGTGCGGCCCATGCGGGCATAAACGACACCCAGATTGAAGTGCGCCTCTTCGTCGTCGGGCTTCAACTTCAGAGCTTTTGAATATAATTCGGCGGCTTCGGGATATTTGCCCATCGAGAGCAGTTGCGTGCCGTAATTGAGGAGTTGAACTGGATCGTCCGGGAGCAGGTCGGCCAGATTAGTTATACCTGGTGGCAACGCGCCAGGGTTAGTCTGGGTCAGCGGCGGATTGCTCTGTGGAATAGCGGCTTGTTGCTGCGGAACCGGATGCCGTCGCGATAAGACGAGCACTACCAACGCAATCAGCACACCTAGAACGGCAACGCCAAGGAACAGAATGTTTTTTCTGAGTTTCACAACGAAGGCCGCCGCCTGACCTTAACCCATTTTCTGCAGCCGGATGCATTCATTCTCTTTTCACACAAGGCGCAGTTAAGCTCGCACACTTCATTCATTCCTGTTCGATGATCGTCAAGCGTTTCAATGAAACGTTGGCAACGTTTTGTTTTTGGCCCCCCGGCCAGACGATTTCGACACCGTCCACCTTCTCCAGTTTGCCCAAGCCTATGGTGACCGGCAGTTCGGACGCCGACAAGTAACTGCGGGTCGGCATGACCTGGCGGGAAATGGTGTGGTCGCCGGCGCGGACGTTGACCCATGCGCCGATTGCGTCACGGTTAGCTCTTTTGCCAATCAGTTTCAGACGAAGCCAATTGTTGCCGAGTTGCTGGTCGTTGCGCAGCAAGAGCGGCGCGCCGCCCGTTTGGGTCAGGACAACGTCAAGGTCCCCGTCGCCATCGATGTCCGCGTAAGCGGAGCCGCGCCCGACAATGCGTTTGAAAAGGTCGGCGCCTGCTTTTTCCTGTGGGACCGGCACAAAGGTCGAACCGCTCGGCGCACCGCTGTTCCAAAAGAGTTGGGCGGGCTGGGCGTATTGCTGGCTTGCCTGAATTTTGCTGATCTCTTCTTCGAGATGGCCGTTAGCGGAAAGGACATCGAGGCGGCTGTCGAGGTCGTAATCGAAAAAGAAAATACCGAACTTGAGCAGGAGGCGGCTCGCAGGGCCAATCCCTTCGGGGATCGCTTCATCGGTAAAGATGAGGGGATTGTTTTGCGACACGTAAAGGGCAGTCATCTCATTGGCGAAATTGCCGATCGCAATGCCGAGGGCCGCATCATCGCGGTAGCGTGCGGCGTCGATTCCCATGGCGCCGCGGGTGTTGCCGTAGGTGTCGAACGCAATACCCGAGAGCGCGCCGATTTCTTTGAACGTGCCGTTGCGCTGGTTGAGAAAAACAAAATTCTGGACGGTGTCGTTCGCGACCACGAGGTCGATGAAGCCATCGCCATCAAGATCGACCGGAGCTACGCCAAGGGTCTTGGCGATGGGAACGCCTGTGGCGGGGTTCTTGATTTGGATGCCGGCGTCTTTGGAGATGTCGGTGAAGTTTCCGTTTCCGTCGTTACGATAGAGTGACGGGAAGGTGCCTTCGAAGTTCATGGGCTGGCCGTAAGCGCGGCCCACGCCGATGAGCTTGTAGCCGACTTCCAGATCGATTTCGCGCGACCAACGAACGTAATTGCCTACAAAGAGGTCGAGGTCGCCGTCGTTGTCGATGTCGATGAACGCCGCGGCGGTGCTCCAGGCTTCGCCGAGACCCGTGATGGCGCGGAATTTGCCGTTACCTTCGTTGTGGAAGAGGCGATTGCCGCCGACGGCTGTAATGAAGATATCTATGCGACCGTCATTGTCGTAATCACCTACGGCCGCTCCCATTCCGAAGATCGGGATATCGAGTCCCGAGCCGCTGGTTACGTCTGTGAATTTGCCGGTGCCGTCATTTTGGTACAGGGCAGGAGTGGTCGGTTTGGTCGGTTTCCATGGCCATGAAGAAGCATTGACGAAGAGCAGATCCTGGTCTCCATCATTATCGTAGTCGAGGACGGCCACGCCGCTGCCCATGGTTTCAGGCAGGAGTTTGTCCCCGTAAGCGCCGTTATGATGGACGAAAGTGATGCCCGCCTCCTTAGTAATGTCTGTGAACTTGGCCGGGGGCATTTCTGCGTCCGCGTGCTTTGCGGCGCTCGGTGCCGAAATAGAAGTGACTTTCGCCGGTCCAGCGGTTGGTTTCCGTTTGGCAAACCAGATCCCGACGGCGGCTAGGGCGATGAGAACGACAGCGGCAGCAGCAGACCACCGAAAGGCGCGGCCAATGACAGCGTCATCAACATGGACGAGTTCTTCCTCCGGTTCCTGGACGTCAGTTCCGCGTGGTTTCAAGGGGTCGTTGCTCATTCTTTAGAGGGTAAATCACGATGGATTGGGCAGCGTGATCCGCGGCCGGATTTTTGCGGCGGTGGATGGAAATGGCGCGATCGCGCGCATTGTCGTCGGGGCGATAAATTTCATGTAGGCGACGATGTTCGGCGGCGCGTTTGTCGTCACCGAGTTGCTCGTAGATCAATGCGAGATTGTAGTGCGCCGCGAGATTT
>DATENK010000597.1:0-5871 GCA_035275085.1 Verrucomicrobiia bacterium
CCGGAAACAGATGGCTGGCAGGCGTTCGAAGTGATGGCCCGGCTGGCGCCATCTGTTCCGGTAATCGTCATCACCGCGCGGCCATACCAGGCGCAGCGCGCAGCGGAAGTCGGCATCGACATGCTGCTGGAAAAGCCCCTGGAAATTCCGGTCTTGCTGGAGACGATCCGCAAACTGCTTACCACGCCTGAAGACTCGCGTTTAGCGAGAGTGCTTCGGGCATGGCATACGAAAGAGTCGGTGAACACGCAACGCTGAGCCTTCGACCAGCCGCGGCGCGTGCGGCGGCCCCTGCACGTTTGGTGGTGCTGCGGCTGGTCCCTTACTCAGCCGACTGGGTTGGCCGCAGCCCAAGAGCGGTGAGTTTCTCGCGCAGGGTAAGGCGTGAGAGGCCAAGCCAGCGGGCAGCCTTCGCCTGATTACCTTCGGCCAGGAGGATGGCTTGCGTGAGGATTTCACGCTCCGCTTCGGCCAAAAGCTGGGAATGCGCGTCGTCGATTTCACCGCCTTGCGCGCGGGCGAGAAGTTTCGCGGCCAATGCCGACAGTGAAGCGGGTGATTGCGCCGCAGTCAGTCGCGCGGCCAGAGCGCGCCGGACCGCTTCGGCGCCGATGGCCAAACCACGAGCGTCCAGTAGTAATCGGCGCGTGACATTTTCGAGTTCGCGAATATTCCCGGGCCACGAATCCGCATGGAGCAAGGCCATCGCATCCGGCGTGATGGTAGGCGGTTCGACCCCGAATTCACCGGCGTATTTTTTCAGAAAGTGCTGCACCAGCACCGATATGTCCTCACGCCGCTCGCGCAGCGGCGGCAACGAAATATTCACGACGTTCAGCCGGTGCCACAAATCTTCGCGAAACTTTCCATCACGGATCATGCTTTCCAGATCGCGATGAGTCGCCGTGATGATGCGTACATCGACGCGAATGACTTCGCTACCGCCGACACGATGAAACGACTGCTCCTGGAGCACACGCAGGAGCTTCACCTGGGTTTGCGAGGGCAGGTCACCGATTTCATCCAGAAACAACGTGCCTTTGTCGGCCTGCTCGAAGCGTCCGATCCGCCGTTGATCCGCGCCGGTGAACGCGCCGCGTTCGTGGCCGAAAAGTTCACTCTCGAGGAGATTTTCCGGGACGGCGCCGCAATTGATCGCGATGAACGGACCTTTGGCACGGGGACTGTGCTGATAAATCGCGCGTGCAATCAATTCCTTTCCGGTGCCTGTTTCACCGCGAATGAGCACAGTGACGGGCTTGGCGGCAACCCGGCCGACTTCCTTGCAGACGTCCTGCATCGCACGGCTAACGCCGATCAGGACGGTGCGACCGGGTCCCTGCGTATCGGCCAACGCGACCGGCTCCCGCATGAGACGACCGGCTTCCACAGCCTTGTTGAGCAAGGCGAGCAATTCGGGTATTTCGAACGGCTTCTGCAAGTATTCGTAGGCTCCACGTTTGGTAGCTTCGATGGCCGTTTCAATCGTGCCGTGGGCCGTCATCAAGATAATGGGAAGATGCGGCTGCGCCTCGTGCAGTTGGCGCACAAGTTCAAGGCCGCCCAGGCCTGGCAGCCGCAGATCCGTCAGCACGACATCGAACGCGCCGGCGGCCGCCCGGCGCAAGCCTTCGTCGCCGCGGGTCACATGTGTTACGGAAAACGCTTCGTCTTCCAGAACCTGCCGCAAGCTCGCGGCAAGGTTCGCGTCATCCTCGATCACCAATATGTCAGCGTTTCTCGCGCTCACTGGCTCGATGCGCTGTCAGGGCCCATATCTTCACCATAGGTGTGAGCGAGCGGCAGAACAATGCCGAAGGTTGTTCCGCGGCCGACGATGGTTTGGTACTGGAGAGCCCCGCCGTGTTTTTCGACGATGCGCGCGGCGATCGAGAGCCCGAGTCCTGTGCCAGATTCTTTCGTGGTGAAGAACGGGTCGAACAATCTCTTTTCAATGTCCGCGGGAATGCCCTTGCCGGTATCCGCCACTTCCAGCACTGCCACATCGTGCGGTTGTCCGTTGAAAGTTGCACGAGCTCTGCGTACGCGCAACGTGACGGTGCCCCCGTTCTCCATTGCTTCGGTGGAATTGCGAACCAGATTGATGACCACCTGCTTGATCAGGGGAGCATCGATGGAGATCCACAATTCCGGACCGCCCTCGAAGTTCACCTGCACATTTTCTTTTTCCAGAGAACTTGCAACCAACGCCTGGACTTCTCGCAATGGCACATCCGCGCGCACGACAGCGAGCCGCGGTTCGGACGGCCGGGCGAACTGAAGCACTTCCTGAACGATGCGCTCCAGACGCGAGACTTCGCTGCCGATAATGGCGGCATCGGCGGTGCCGCCCTCGTTTCCTTTGATGTGCTTGCCAAGCGTGTAAAGGCGCGCCTTCATGGATGTAAGCGGATTTCTGATTTCATGCGCGATCCCGGCGGCCAGCGTGCCAAGGGTCGCGAGTTTTTCCTGGCGCTCCAGTAGTGCTTCGCTTTGCACCAACTTGGTGCGCAAAGGAGCGATCATATCGCGGTAGATCATAAGCCCCAGCAGGCCGACCAGACCGAGGGTTAGCACTACGGCCGCCAGCAGGAAGGCGCGTAGATTATCGAGTGAATCATTAACCTCGGCGAGGAATGCCTGTTCGGCTTCACGATGGGCCTTGGCCAATTCGTCGTTTACATCCAGGAGCTGCTGTGCCTGGTCCTGAAACTCCTTGACGGCGTTGTAAGCCTCGGCGGACATTGTTGCGCCCCGCTGGTTGCTGTGCAGCGTGCGCGCAGCACGAAGGTATTCGTCGTAACCACTGTTGAGTTGCTGGAAAAGGCGGCGCTCAGGGTCCGTGGTGAGGATGGACTTTGGGTTCACGCGTGGGTCGTATTGGTCGATCCAACGGTCGAGATTGGTTGCGGCCTGCTCGAATTCATTCCAGGTGGCGGGTTCGCGGCGAGCGGCATAAAGGAGAATGGAATTATTCAAATCGCGAAGGCGGCCGGCGAAATCCTGGGCCAGGCGAAAGCTTTCCAGTTGCGTGGTGGTAACGCGGCGTTCGAGTTCGTTGATGCGGCTCCAGGCCGCTTGCACCCCCCAAAGGGTCGTTCCTGCCACAAGCACGATTGAAGCGGCGAGCAGCAGCAGGCGGGTCCGGAAGAGCTCTTTCAACAAGAGAAACCCAGTAGCAGGAGCCGCGCCCCGCGGGGTGGCTGTGGATCGCCCCGCTTTGCCCCCTAAAAGCGGCGCTGTTTTGGGATCGCCGAGGTTCTTCATCGCTCAGGTGGCCAGAAGCTTACCAGAGCTTGATAATGGATTGGCCATAAAAATTCGCCACGAAGTAACTCGATGGTTCGAATCTGCGCAAAAATGCGGGTGGCGCCTCTTGGCACGCGGGCGGCTACAGCGGTCTTTCGACGGATGCGCTCGATAAACGAAAGAAGAAGCAGGAAGCTCCTTGTGATATTCGAAACCCATATTCGCGTCGCGGTGTTGGCTGGTGGCCTTTGCTTGCTGGCGTCTCCCATCCCATTGCTGGCGGACGAGGCCATCAGCCACGCGAATAGCAGTTCCAAATTTACTGCAGCAATTCCTGACAACGCAGTGGGCGCATCGCACCGGCCGAAACCGGGCTGGTCACTGCGCAGGCTAAGTCCTTCCCACCGCGTCAAATCCGATAGGCCGAGGGCGGGCGAAACTCCTTCCTATGAATACTGAATCTTTTTTTAGCCTTGGGTCGCAGCGCTCTTCGCGCAAGCGAAGGATTCTGGTTGCGGATGACGATGAGAACACACGTTACCTGTACTCGGTTGTGTTGTCGCGCGCCGGATACCAGGTGGATGAAGCGACAGATGGTGAGGAAGCGTGGAAAGCGTTATTCAAGACTCGCTACGACCTTCTCCTCACTGACCAGAACATGCCGTATTTGACCGGGATGGAATTGGTGGCCCGGATACGCGAAGCGGGCCTGGCACTGCCCGTGGTGCTGAGCTCCGGTTGCCCTGACCTCGGCGCGGCCGCGGATTATCCGCACCTGTCCCTGGCGGCAATTGTCGAGAAATCGGCCGATTTCAGCGAATTGGTCGAGACTGTCCGAGGGGTATTTGTCGCCGAATCTGAGTTTGGTAGCGAACAGTACGAAGAACATCTGGTCTTTCCGGGAAGCAATCCCTCATTTTCGTGGTCGCGCCAAATTGAACAGCGGAGAACTCATGGTGGGTTGCGCGTGACCACGACGTCCCACGGATAGGGCGAAAGGAGGACATAGTGCGTCGGAGCCCTTTCCGCGTGATGGGAAGGGCTCCGGTATTTAGGGAGGATCGAGAAAACCCTGCTCTCGAAGCCACTTCGCGCAACATTCTGTCCATTGGGCGTATGCACGATCACTGCGACGCACGCCAAAGTCGTGAGTCGTGGCGGCATAAATGTGTAATTCCGCGGGGATGCCCGCTTGTTTCAGAGCGAGATACGTCACCACGCTGTGCTCGGGTGGGCTTATAATGTCATCCGCTCCGTGGACGAGAAAAACTGGAGGCGTGCCTGACGGAATACGTAGACTGGGATGAAGTTCATTTTTGTTGGTCGCCTTAAGGTAACCGGGGTAGGCCAGGATGGCAAAATTGGGACGAGAACTGGTGTCGTCGACATCGTCCAGCGCTTTATAGGTGCGTTTCTCGAAACTCGTGGCGGTGGCGATCGCGAGATGGCCGCCCGCGGAAAAACCAATTATCCCGATGCGTTCGGGATGAATGCCCCACATTTTGGCTTTGCTGCGCACCAGGCTGACGGCCCTTTGCGCATCCTGGAGGGGCCGCCAGGCAGGTTCGCGTTCGATTTCATCTGGTCGCCGCGGAACACGGTATTTCAAAATAATACCCGTGATACCCAGAGTATTCAGCCACGCGGCGACTTCCTCGCCTTCCAGTTCCCAATACAGGTTCCAATATCCTCCGCCGGGACAGATCAGCACGGCGGTCCCTGTGTTATGATTCGTTTGCGGCCAGTAAGCTGTGAGGGTCGGATTCGTTACGCCGGTAATCATCCGCGTGGACTCTGTGACCTCGACTTGTTTTCGATCCAGGACCGGAGACATGACAATGCGTTCAGGACCCATTTTCGTGGTCTCATCGGGAACTTTTCCGCCCCAGAGATCCACTATAAAAGGATTTTCACCGCCTGATGCGATGCTGATGAGAGTGGACCAGACGAACAACGCGACCGCACCAATGCGCATGAGCAAAGGATTGGTTTTCTTGATGCCCTTGTCGAGAACTTCGCTGCGGATCAGGCCAGGACGAAAGTCTCGCCCACGTCCTTCAGCGCGAGGCGATCTTTTTCAATGGCGCCTTGAAGACGCAGGATCGGCTCCGAGCGGTCTTCGCGGCCCAGCGGGAAAGTTTTGTGATGGATGGGCAGGAAATAACGGGCGCCAGCATCATTAGCCATGCGGACGGCCTGCTCGGGCGTGCAATGGGAACACAGCCAGGGTTTGTAGGCGCCGATGGGCATGATTGCCAGATCGATTGGTTGGCGGCTTCGCAGATGGCGAAAGTTCGTGGTCCAGGCCGTGTCTCCGCCGAAAACGATGCGCGTGCCTTCGCGCGAAAGAACGTACCCGTTGTAACCACGGTGCGTATCGCGCCGCCAACGGGCGCCCCAGTGGTTCACTTCGAAAGCTTGAATGTCGATGTCACCGTGACGGGTGTGAACCCGCGATTTATCGCCCCAGCCGAGTTCGGTAATCTTGTGGATGCGTGTCGTCTTGAACAGGTCGGCTGTACTCTGCGCAGTGACCGCGCGCGTGCTGGAGGGCAAGCACTTCAGTGTGGGCAAATCGAAGTGATCCATGTGCGCGTGCGAGAGGAGCACAATGTCGATGGG
>DATENK010000598.1:0-3502 GCA_035275085.1 Verrucomicrobiia bacterium
CCCGAACGTCGGGAAGAAAGTGCTGCCGAAATTGCGTTCCTGGGTCTTCGCGTCTTCCTGCAATTCCGCCGGGCTGTAATAACGCGCGTGCAAAAACGCGAGCGCCACCAGGATCACGCACAGGTACCGGAACCCGCCGGCGACCATGCCCATGTAATATTCGCCCATTCCGAAGAAATCGCTGCTCACCAGCTTCGCGCCGATCTGCCGCCGGATCGCCCCGAAAATCAAAGCGATCACCAGCGCGACCATCGCGTACACCGCCACATAACACGACAAGGTGCTGAACACCGTCGCTGTCGACAGCATTCCCCCCAGCGGTTCATACAACCGGCTGCACGCGAAAAGAATGACCATCCACTTCAGCACATCGAGCAATTCCTCGGACATGCCGCGTTTGCGCCCGCGGGTCACACCGACGCCGATGATCGCCACGATCGCCAGATCGATGAAATTAAATGGCAGCGCGTTCAAGTTCATAAAATGGACAAGCCTGTACCGCGATGAGACACCCGGCGAACACCTCGCCGCGCCGCTCACCGCGCGCCGCGCTTAATGCAGGAACCGTGCCGGGTCAAAGAGGCGAAGCCAGCGGAAATCTTGCGGTGGCTCTTAACGAAATGGCGAGGCAGCTTAGGGCCGCGCGGTGCCCTCGGGACAAAGAGTTTGGAGGCGCTGGATGAACTGGTTAAGGGCTTCGAATTGAAAGCTCTTGTGTTGGTAGATGTCCGCGCCGAGCGCTGTAACGCGATTTTGGTCCTCTGTCAGATCGGACGCCGTGAAAACAGCGACTTTCGGTCGCGGTGATTTTCCTCGCATCCACTCAAGGACATCGTACCCGTCGCGTTTAGGCATTTTGAGGTCCAACACCATAATATCCGGCCACGGAAATTGAGTACGGTCCGAGAATTGACCGGTGCCGCTTAGGTACTGGATCGCGTCATTGCCGTCTTCTGCCCAGCCGACGACGCGCAAATTGTCGTGCGGCGCCAGAGCGCGTTTCAGCAGGTAGATGTCATCTTCCGAATCGTCCACCAGCAGCACGTTACAGGCGCGCGACATCATGCCTCTTCTCCGCCCTTTAGCCCGGAATCTTTCTGCAAGGTAAAGAAGAACGTCGCGCCCTGGTCCAGTTTGGCGTCACACCAAATCTGCCCGCCATGTTTCCCAACGATACGTTCGACAATCGCGAGGCCGACACCGCTGCCTTCGAACTGCCGTTCATTGTGAAGACGGTGAAAGGGCGTAAAAAGTTTGCCGGCCTCATCCATGTCAAAGCCCACACCATTGTCGCGGACGTAAAACACGCGATTGCCACCGTCGGACATACAATCCACTTCGATCCGGGCGACCGCGCGCGGACGCGTGTACTTGAGCGCATTCGATAAAAGGTTGATGAAGGCCTGTCGCAGCAAATCAGGATTGCCGTGAACGACCGGCAAGCTGCCAATCATCCACTGAATCTGCCGATCCTGGATTTGCGGCTTCAACTCGGCAACGGCCTGCTGCACTACATTGTCGAGCGCGACCTCCTCGAGTTGCCCGGTTTGCCGGCCCACTTGCGAGAGCTTGAGCAGGTCGGCAACGAGTTTGTCCATGCGATCCAATGAACCCGCGGTGCGGCGCAACAATTCGCGGGGTTCCTCGGCAATTCCCGACCCCAAAGCCATCTGCAGGCTGCTCACAAAGCCCTGCATCCTGCGGACGGGCGCGCGCAGGTCATGAGCCACAGTGTAAGTAAACGCCTCGAGTTCGGCCGTGCGCTCGCCGACGACGCGTTCCAGTTCTTCGGAATGCCTTTGCAGGCGATCGCGCGCCTCCGCAAGCTCGCGATCGATTCTTTTGCGATCCGTAATGTTACGGGCGATCTTCGATGCTCCCACGACGTGCCCTTCGCTATCAAAAATCGGGGAAACGGTCAGCGATACCTCGACCTTCCGGCGGTCCTTCGTGATGCGAACTGTTTCGAAATGATCGATGCGCTCGCCCCTGCGCAAACGTTCCAGAATATTGGTTTCTTCATGCAGGCGCTCCGGCGGAATAACCATGGAGATCGGCCGCCCCACTGCTTCATCGGCATTGTAGCCAAACAGTTGTACCGCCCCCGGGTTCCAACTCATGATCCGGCCATTGAGGTCCTTCGAGATAATTGCATCATCCGACGATTGAACAATCGCGGCAAGGCGGGCCCGAAAGTCCTCTTTGGCTCGCGCACTACTCACATCGCGAAAAACCAATACCGCGCCCAAAACGTTCTTGTCAGAGGCCCGAATTGGAGCAGCGGTATCGTCGATGGCATATTCAGCGCCTCCTTTGGCAATCAAGACCGTGTGATTCGCCAAAGCCACAATTGCGCCTTGCTCCAAAGCACGGGCAGCCGGGTTCTCGACACGGCGACGAGTGGTTTCGTTGATGATGTTGAACACCGCCTCGAGCGCCTGGCCGCGAGCCTCGGCGATTTTCCAACCCGTTAGTGCCTCGGCCACGGGGTTCATGTAGTCCACCTGGGCGTTGGCATTGGTAACAATCACGGCATCCCCAATACTGCTCAGCGTTACCTGCAGACGGGCGCGGTGCTCCTCGATTTCCCGCTCGATCCTTTTTTGTTCGGTGATATCGCGCGCGATCTTGGATGCGCCGATTATCCGTCCCTCGTGCGAAAGTGGCGAAATGGTCACTGAGACCTCGATGCGTTTGCCATCTTTCCGCATGCGTGAGGTCTCGTAATGTTCGATGCGTTCCCCGCGCCTGATCCGCTGAAGAATCTCCATTTCCTCGGCGCCTTTCTCCGGGGGAATGAGGACGGAAATAGGGCCGCCCACTACTTCCTTGGCGGTATAGCCAAAGATGTGCTCAGCCGCTTTGTTCCAGGTCGTGATCGTGCCGTTGAGGTCCTTGCTGATGATGGCATCGTCCGTGGAGTCGACGATAGCCGCCAACAGGTTATTGGGGGGATCGACTTCGGTCTTGGCGAATAACTTTTTCACGATGCTATTTCTAAGTGCGCTCCGCGAAGAATTGCAGGACAAACAAGTTATCGCCTGGTCCAGGATCCCTTCACCGCGCCTTGAACAATAGCGAATCGTAGCAAGGAATCCTAAGTCGAGTTTATGGGGGGAATACCCCACCGAGCATTCCGCTGACCCCGGCAGGCGTCGACACGGCCGCCCTGCCAACGTCGCAGCGCAACTTAGCCGCCCGCCAAAAAGGTCATCTGCGTGGGAGCAGATTTGCGGCGCGCTTTGACATACCAGAACCAGCTGCGCCAAAGGCCAAGGGACACCGGCAGCGTATCGAGCGATCACCGAACCGCATTCTCCAGGAGCTTGTCATCGTGATCCTCCAGCTCCGGCGCGTCTGGAATCCGCTTTCTCCCTTCAGTGCCCACAAAACGAGTTCCCATCATAAGGGCCAAAGGTGGTTATCGAAATCCTTAACGTCCGTGCTGGCATCGCTGGCTGGAAGCTGATTCATTGCGGGCATGAACGTCTATTGGGCGATC
>DATENK010000599.1:0-5969 GCA_035275085.1 Verrucomicrobiia bacterium
GGATGCCACGAGATCGCTGCCATTCTTGGAGACGACACAGAACTGTTCAGTTCCAGCGTCGCCATCACCGCCCCCGTGGAACGCCATGGCGGGTCGAAAACGGGTAAGGTTGAATTTTAGGCGGACTGTTCGTGGGAGGAGCCAATCGCAAGGAGACTGTTTCAATCCCATCCACGCGCAACAACACCGTGCTCGCATTCGCATCGATGTCCATGATCTGGAGCCCGCCTTCGATTTCGCCGGGCGCCAAAGTGTAATTATGCGGCGACTGACCGGGGTCTGCGCGGGTGACCAGAACCCATTTGGCAGTGGAAAAATCCGCGATCCCCGTTAGGATGAGATTAGGCGGAGTCCTCACCGTTGCAGGGGGCACAAATTGCACCGCCGGCGGAGGATCTTTCAGGTGGAAAATATTGCGCGCAGCAATAGAAGTATAGGGATTGGGCGTCGGTTTGGCCAAAGCGAACGCGCTAGAGACGAGTAAAACTGCTACGAGAAGCCTGCTTCTTGCGCCGACCTGACTGGGCTGCATATACAGAATAAACACCAGCAAAATGAAATGGTGTTTAATGCAGTGTTAAAAGTCGTTCAGCTGAGCAAAATGTGATCAGCCAAAAGAGATTCGCCCTGCCGTCGGGACTGCACGCACAATCCCATCTGCATTGCATATTGACACCGGTTTAAAACACGGTATCGTGTCCCCGTGATGACCCGGATCATCCAGTCTAAATGCGTGCCGAATTTCAGCGTTTTATCCGTGGCAATCCGTGCTCATCCCGGGGTGACTTGCGGATCTACGAGGACCTACGAGGAGTTACGAGGACCTAAAAAAAATAAAACTCGCCTGATACCACTTTCCTCGGTGCTCTCCGTGTTGGACCTCGTTCCGCACGTAACTGCGCAAGTTTTCCGCCTATGTGCACCTGCGTGCGTCTGCGAGCACTCTTGTGCGCCAAAATGAAAAAATTTAAACAACCGCACAAACCGCACATAAGTGCACAAACCCGATGACTGATCACGGATCCCTGACATAAAGGACTCTTACGAACACCAAATACGACGCAATCATCATCGGCGCCGGTCACAACGGCCTGGTCACGGCCGCGTACCTCGCCCGGGCCGGCCGCAAAGTGTTGGTCCTGGAGCGGCGCGAAGTCATCGGCGGCTGCGTAGTCACTGAAGAACTCTGGCCCGGCTTCAAAGTCTCCACCGCTAGCTACGTGAATAGCCTCTTCCGTCCCGAAATTATTCGCGATCTCGAGCTGAAACGGCACGGCTTCCAAATGCTGCCGCGCAGTCCCTCCAGTTTCACACCGTTGCCCGATGGCCGCTTTTTGATGATGGGCCCCGACAAGGAACTGACGCACCGCGAAATGGCGAAGTTCTCCAAAAAAGACGCGGAGAATCTGCCGCGCTACGAAGCCATGCTCGAACGCGTCGCCGCGTTCCTGGAGCCCATGCTCGTGCAGACGCCGCCGAACCCCTGGTCCATGGCTCCCGGCAATCTGATGCGCATGGCCGAAATTGCCTGGAACTTTCGCAAACTCGGCAGCGATGGCCAAAAGGCGATCGAAATCCTCACCGGCGCCGCGAACCCTATCCTCGATCGCTGGTTCGAAAACGAAGAAGTCAAAACCACGATTTCGACCGATGCCATTATCGGCGCCTTTGCCACCCCTTCCATGCCCGGCACCGCCTATGTGCTCTTCCACCACGTCATGGGCGAGTGCGATGGCGCGCGCGGCGTTTGGGGCTATGTCCGCGGCGGGATGGGCGCCCTCTCAAACGCTATCGCGTCCGCAGCGAAGGAACGCGGTGCCGAAATCAAAGTGAACGCTCCCGTGTCGCGCATCCTGGTAAAAAATGGCCGCGCCGATGGAGTCGTTCTGGCCGACGGCAGCGAAATCAGCGCCAACCGCGTCGTCTCCTGCGTCGACGCCAACGTCACGTTCCTGCGGCTCATGGACCCAAAGGATCTCCCGGCTGACTTCATCGAATCGGTCAAGCACCTCGATTACTCCAGCGCCAGTTGCAAAATCAACCTCGCCCTATCCGAAGTGCCGAGTTTCACATGTCTTCCTGGTAACACACCCGGTCCGCAACACCGCGGCACGATTCACATTTGTCCCGACCGCACATACATCGAGAAAGCGTTCGATTGCGCCAAGTACGGTTACATCTCTAAAAACCCGGTGATCGAAGCCACCATCCCGAGTTCCATCGACAACACCGTCGCGCCCGAAGGCAAGCACGTCATGTCCATGTTCACGCAATACTTCCCGTACAAATTGGCGCCCGACGCCGGCACGCTCGAAGAAAATAAAGAGCGTTACGCCGAACGTTGCATTGACATCATGACCCAATACGCGCCCAACTTCCGAAAATCAGTGATCGATTACCAGGTGCTCGCGCCCGCCGATCTCGAGCGAGTCTTTGGCCTTACGGGCGGCAACATCATGCAAGGCGTCATGTCCCTCTCCAGCCTTGGCTTCATGCGTCCCCTGCCCGGCTATGCCGATTACCGCACCCCCATCAAAAGCCTTTACCTCTGTGGCGCCGCAACGCATCCCGGCGGCGGCGTGATGGGTGCCTGCGGCTACAACGCCGCCCGCGAAATCCTAAAGGACGGATGAGTTCACTTCCATGCATCCCGCCACATATCCGGATACCAGCGGCCTTCGTCCATCTCGATCAGATCGAAATCTGTCTGCACACTACCATCGTTCTTAAGCCCGTACTCCTTGATCATCTCGGGAATGAAGCCGTCGCTTTCGTCGTCATGCCAGCCACGCTTGCTCATGAAGCTGTTATAGATCAGAATTTGCTCATCGGTCAGCCGGCGCCCGTTCGCCTGGCACCATTCGAGCGCTTCCAGGTCCGACTTCCCCGAGAGCACCTGCGCTTTGACATCTTCGTAGCGCACCGACAAATACCTGCAAGTCCGTCCATCGAAGCCATTCCCAAGCATGTCATTATAATCGGCCGGCAACCGGCCGGCCGCATGCAGCCGGATCTTCGAGCACATCCGCGCGAAGTAAAACAGCCCGCCCGTTTTTTCGTAACAACCTTTAAGCCCGTCAACTTTCATACATCACCCGTCAATGGGATCGGAGGGCGTGGACAGTATCAACTGGTAAAACGCCACGTCCAGCCATCTCCCGAATTTGAATCCGGCCTGCCCGATTGTGCCGGAAAGCGTAAACCCCAACCGCTCATGCAGGCGGATGCTGACCGAATTGCTCGCGTCAATCACTCCCACAAGAACGTGGTAGCCATTTCGTTGCGCGGCTGCGATGACCTCCTCCAGCAAACGCTTGCCAATACCGCGGCCGCGAAATCGGGCATCTACATAAACCGAATGCTCGACCGTGTATTTGTAGGCCGGGAATGCCCGAAACACTCCATAGCTCCCAAATCCCATCAATTCGCCTGCGTCATTCTCGATGCCGATCACCGGAAACTTGCCTTTCGACTTTACCTCAAACCACGTCGCCATCATCTCCATCGTTCGCGGCTTGTAATCATACAGCGCCGTCGAATTCACAATCGCATCGTTAAAGATCGCGAGAATTGCTTCCGCGTGCCGCTCCGGTTGGCACTGGATGACTTTCATTGGATTGTTGCGAACGCTCGTACCGGGAACGTGCCGAACGCACGCACCTTTGGCGGGACGGCGAAAAACTCAAAGCCCTCTGACGGGAGTTCATGCAGGCCGGTCATGTGTTCGACAATCGGAATCTCATTGCGCAGGAGAATCGTGTGCACCGGTCGCCGGCCATCCGCTGTGTCGTCGATATTGTATGAGTCAATGCCAACGAGCTTCGCTCCGGATTCCTTCAAGTATGTCGCCGCGTCTTCTGTCAGAAAAGGATGCCCTTCAAAGTACGTGTCCGTTCGCCAATGTTTGTCCCAACCCGTCTGCACCAGCACCGCTTTGCCGCCCACATCTATCCCGTCGAAAGCACGTCGCGTGATAGCACGCTCTGCGCTCCGAATCAACACACCCTCCAACCCCGCGAGCGAAGCCAGCGGCAAGTGCGACAGATCTTTCCCATCCGCAAACCGATGAAACGGACTGTCAAGGTATGTTCCCGTGTTCGCGACCATGTCAATGCGGCCAATATGAAATTCGGTACCTTCCGCGTAATGGTTTCGCGAAGACTCCCGGCTCAGAAAATCACAAATCAGTGGGGCCGGCAGCCCGCGATAGGTGATCATGCCGTGTTCAATCGTGTGGCTCAAATCAATGAATGATAATGCTGCGAGTTCCTGCGTCATAAACACACTATTCGAATCTTCAACGTAGCCATTAAATGGCCCGCATATGCCGAAGCCAAATTTGCGATACATCGCCCGCGCCGGCTCGAAGTACGGCATCGCCCCGGTTTCGAGACTCAGCCGCCGAAGTCCCCGGCGCTTCGCCTCCCTAAGAATGTGCTGCATAAGCGCGCTCGCAACGCCTTTCCTTAGATGCGTTTTCGCGGTGCGCATTGACTTGATTTCGCCGTGCTCAGGATCCAACTCCTTGAGCGCGGCGCAACCGGCCAGTTCTCCCGCGATCCGCGCGCTCCAAAATGTGATGTTTGGCTGGCGCAGCTCTTCGAGCTTCAGCGCGTGTCTGCTCTTTACGGGCGTGACTTCAAACAGACTCCGAAGGTGCTCGGTTAATAACTCCGCAATTTCAGGACCGTTCAGGTCATCCGTTTTGATTTCAATCTTTGTGCTCATCGCCGGAAAATATTTTCGGTTTCAATTACCACGGCATAGCGCGCGGGTTTTCGCGTCGGATTGTGAAACATGGTCGGGCCATCGAGCTGCATGGCCAGACAATCGCCTTCGTTCAGCCGATAACGTTGTTTCCCCCAGGCAATCTCCATCGTGCCTCGCAGCACCCAAATCTGTTGGTGCACGCGCGCATCACGGTTGCTCGCGTCGAATGCCACACGCTCGCCGGGCGGGAAATGCACATCCACAATGCGCATCGGCTGCGGCACACCGGATGGCGAAACGTTGCGGCGCCGATACCCAGACGCGGGATCCTGCCACTCCTGCTGGTCCTTGCGGCGCGACACAGGACCGTCCCGTCGCTGGCCACCTTCGGGGGCGCCATCGAACAAGGCCGGCAGGGTTACACCCAAACCGGCGGCCAACTTCTCCAGCACCACTGCGGTGGGACTGCTCTCGCCGCGTTCCACCAGCGAGATCATCGAACGGCTCACCCCGCTCTTGCTCGCCAGTCCATCCAGTGAAAGCCGCTGGCCCGAGCGCAAATCGCGGACGCGTTTCGCAATTCGCCGATTTAAATTGAGGCTCGGCTCTTTCATATTGGATATCGTTGTCCATTATACTGGAATATTCGTCAACAACTTAATTTCGGCCCATGTCGCTTTTCCTTGCTTGACGCGAAACGGCTGCGCGGTCACAAATCCAGCCCCTTATGGTTTCACTTTGGGAACAACCTCTGCGAGCGTGCGTCGATCGATGCAACTCATGGCCAGGGAATTGATGGCTGGATTTCGTGGTCAACGTCTGTGACCATCGCTCTTTCCGGGAGTACTGAAGAGCCGGATGCGATTCACAAGCTCTCGAATCGTGTGGATCACCAGGTTCGGTTCTTCAAACGGTATTCCGTGCCCGCTGTTTTCGGTGGTGATCAGTTGGCCTTCTGGAAACCTCTCAACCCATTCCGTGTGAAACTTCAACTTGGCTGGATAGAATATTGTTTGATCCTTCTGCACTTCTTCGCGGAGTTTCTTCGTTACGAATCGCGGAATCACGCGGGGGCCTTGTCCGGAAATAAGCACGACCGGCATATTGGTTGCGATTGGATTTTCCAGCGCCTGGGCAAAAGTGGCGGGAGCACAATCTACTTCATCATACGCCCTGAATTTGTGTTGGTCAGACGGTTTGGCATCACGAGCTTTGGCCCACGCAATCAATTCCTCCTGAGTCGGATCAACCAGCACCAG
>DATENK010000600.1:0-2708 GCA_035275085.1 Verrucomicrobiia bacterium
AAACGATCCTTTGGGGTGCCGGCGTGATGGCAAACCCGCTCACAAAAAAACTCGGCGTCCCCTTGGATCGCGGTGGACGAATCGTGGTGAACCCGGACCTCAGCGTGCCAGGCCATCCCGAAGTGTTCGCCATCGGCGACATCGCCACAGTGCCGCACAAGGACGGCAAACCAGTACCCTGGGTCTCGCCGGCTGCCATGCAGATGGCCAGGCACGTCGCCCGCATCATTGAAGACGAACTGGAGTGGGTAGGGCGAGGCGTACCCGGCGAGCCGCCGCCACGTCCCGAGCGACCCGCCTTCAAATATTGGGATAAAGGCACGATGGCGACCATCGGCCGCTCCGCCGCCGTCGCGCTGATCGGCAAAGTGAAACTCACCGGCTACATCGCCTGGCTTGCGTGGCTGTTCATCCACCTGGTGTTTTTGGTCGGTCTTCGCAGCAAATTCATCGTGCTCTTCAACTGGGCGTATTCATATTTTACTTATAAGCGCGGCGCCCGCATCATCACCGCCGCCGACGCGTACAATAAGCAGGCTTAACGATGAGAAACGGACTTAGCATTGGCGAATACCTGATCCAGCGCCTCCACGATCACGGGGTTCGTCACGTGTTCGGCATCCCCGGCGATTACGTGCTCGGGTTTTACGACCAACTCACCAAGAGCAAACTCAAGGTGGTCACCACCTCGGATGAGCAAGGCGCCGGCTTTGCGGCGGACGCTTACGCGCGGATGCGCGGGCTTGGCGCGGTGTGCATCACTTATTGTGTCGGCGGCCTGAAGGTTGCGAATACCACGGCTGAAGCGTTCGCCGAAAAATCGCCGGTAGTCGTCATCAGCGGTGCGCCCGGCATCAAAGAGCGCGAGCGCAATCCGCTATTGCATCACAAGGTCCGCGAGTTCGATACGCAGAAGAAAGTCTTCGAACAACTCACCGTCGCTTCCACGGTGCTCACGGATCCGCAAACCGCCTTCCAGGAAATCGATCGCGTGCTCCACGCCGCCTTGCGATTCAAGCGCCCGGTATATATCGAACTGCCACGGGATCTGGTAGGTGTGCCGGGCATCCGCTATCACCAGCCGGACGAACATCATGAAGAGAGCGATCCCCGTATTCTCAAAGCCGCCCTCGATGAAGCCGTCGAGATGATCAACGGCGCGGCCCAGCCCGTGTTGCTCGCGGACGTCGAGGTGCATCGCTTCGGTTTGCAGGATGTCGTCATCCAACTCGCGCAAAAAACGAACATCCCCGTCGTTTCGACGCTCCTCGGCAAGTCCGTGATTGGCGAACAAAACCCCTTTTATATCGGCGTTTATGAAGGCGCCATGGGCCGCGAAGACGTTCGCCAATACGTCGAAACCAGCGATTGCCTGATCATGCTCGGCGCGTTTTTGACGGACATCAATCTCGGTATTTTCACCGCCCGACTCGATCCGGCGCGCTCCATTTACGCCACCAGCGAAAAGCTTTCGATTCGTTATCACAATTACGAAAATGTGCGTTTCAAGGATTTCATGCGCGGCTTGCTCAAGGTGGATTTGCGCAAACGCCGCCTCACTGAAAAGCCATACTCCGAACGCGTGGACCGCAAGCCGCCCGAAAAAGCGCATGCCAATCGCCGCATCACCGTCCAGCGCCTGTTCCAGCGGCTGAATGCGTTTATCGCGGAAGACATGGTCGTTGTCGCCGACGTGGGCGATGCGCTGTTCGGCGCGGGCGATCTGTTCATCCGGCACCGCACCGAATTCCTTGGGCCAGCCTATTACGCTTCCATGGGTTTCGCAGTGCCTGCCGGCATTGGCGCGCAGATGGCCAATCCCAAACTCCGTCCGCTGATATTGGTGGGTGACGGGGCGTTCCAGATGACTGGCATAGAGTTGTCCACTGCCGTTCGTTACAAGCTTAATCCAATCGTCGTCGTCCTGAATAATTGCGGTTATGGCACCGAGCGTCACATGCAGGACGGACCTTACAACGACGTGACTGCATGGAATTATTATCGGTTGCCGGAAGTGTTCGGCGCCGGCCGCGCGTGGCTGATCAATACCGAAAAGGAACTCGACGACGCCCTCATTGCGGCGCGCAAACACACCGAGTCTTTCAGTCTTCTCGAGGTTCGTCTGGGCCAACTCGATCGATCCCCTGCCCTTCAGCGCCTGGCCAAGCGGCTCGGGGAGAACCTTCGCGGCGGAAGAAAGATATGACCAAAGGCGGCAACCTTCTCTGGCCCCTGATCGGGCTCGGGCTGCTCCTTCTGTTCAACGCGGTGTTCTCAAATGGGTTCTTCAACTTGAAAATTCTCGATGGCCGGCTCTACGGCACGCCCGTCGACATCTTTCATCAAGGATCAAAAGTCATGCTTCTCGCGATGGGCATGACGCTCGTGATCGCCACCGGCGGCGTCGATCTATCCGTAGGTTCGATTATGGCGATTACCGGCGCAGCCGCGGCAGTACTCGTCAACAAAGCGCAACTGCCGCTCGTGGCTATCATCGCTCTTTCCGTTACCATCGCTGCTGCCGCTGGATTTTGTAACGGTTTGCTTGTCGCCCTGGCCGGGATTCAACCAATCATCGCCACGCTCATTTTCATGGTTGCCGGGCGTGGCGTCGCCATGCTGGTCACCGACGGGCAGATCATCACCATCAATGACCCGGGGTTCGTCTTTCTCGGTAATGGCAAATTTTTTGGCCTGCCGTTTACCAT
>DATENK010000601.1:0-6192 GCA_035275085.1 Verrucomicrobiia bacterium
AGCGACGGGACGGTTGTTGGGTGGGGCGCGAATGGTTTTGGGCAGGCCACCGTGCCTGCTGGTTTGAATAATGTGGTGACGATCGCCGCGGGCAATGCGCATAGCATGGCTTTGAAGGCTGATGGGACGGTGGTTGCCTGGGGCGCGAACGGGTTCGGCCAATCGACTGTGCCGGCGGGTTTAACGGGCGTCAGCGGGATCTCCGCCGGCTTTCAACACAGCCTGGCATTGATCAGCCGTGATGCTGCGCCGTCCATTGCCTGTCCTGGCGATGTGATTTTGCAATGCGTGAATTGCAACACCGATCCACAAAACACGGGTGTCGCGACCGCGTCAGACAATGGGCCGGTGAGGATTTCTTACAGCGACTCAATCGACGGCGATTGTCCGAAAGTGACCCGGCGCACGTGGACTGCCACAGATGTCACCGGCAAGAGTGTGAATTGTGTGCAAACAATCACCTGCGTTCCTTCCAGCCTGCTCAGCCTCGTCACGGACAGCTCGGGGTGCACCTTTGATCGCGAACCATCCACGCCGGTGCAGGACTTCCGGCTGATTTTCACGCCCGATACGCAAAATATCCCTTGCTATAAACTGACTGCGAGCAACCCCGGCCAATTCTATTACAATGTATTTCACACGGGGACGCCGGGCCAACAGGCCACGTTCCAAATTACGGTTCCCTATCCTTTTGTGACGCAGGGCGCGAACCCAGTACATGCGTACGATTGGGTGACGATCCTGAAAAATGGCGACGAGCAATGCCTGGTTCCCGGCAACGTGTTCGCCGTCGGTTCTCAGCAAGTAACGCTCTCGAGCTACGGTAGCCCGGCGCAAGCGTCGACGACCGTCAGCGTGACGGTCACCGTTCCGCAATCAGGCACCGTCTTCCTGAACTTGCATCTCGATTACGGCCTAAAGAAGAGCGGTGGTTACACAAAGAATACTCGAGGCGACGCCGTGGATTGCGCGACGGGCAGCCGGTTGCTCGTCCCGAACAATTCCGCGTACGTGTTCGCGGTGGCTGGCGCGCAGGGCGACGTTGCCACAGTGCAGAGTATCAACGTCTTTAAAAAGAACCCCGGCGTAGCCGGTCAGGTGCTGACGTCGCTGAGTGAGACGCCCCAGCCTGGCTCGAAACTTACGCTGCTGAATTCGCGGCGTCAGTTGTTGCTGTCAGCCATCGCGGACGAAGATGGATTTTATCAACTTGTTTATAAGCACACGGGTAAGGAAGCGACCTATTACGTGTCAGTCGTAACGCCGGCCGGTTACAGGGAGACTCGCGCGGTGATTCTGCGCGCTAACAAGCTCACGCAAGTGGATTTCAGCACGCCATAGAAGCTGACCGCAGACATGAACCTCGGGTTTACGCCGCAGTAAATACAAGTGGGAACGCGGGCGCTACTCCGGGGGACAGATGAGCGGGATCATCTCGCGCCGGTTCCGGCGATAAACGCGAAAGTCGGCGCGGTCAACCGTGACCACGCTGTAGCGCGGATGCAGCTCACTCATCCTGATCAGGCAGAGGTCCGCAAGAGCGGGCGAGCGGCTCGCATATGTTTTCGCCAGTTTGGCCAAAGCGGGAAGATGTTCTCCGGCCTGAAAAGCCAGGAATATCAGTCCTTCATCAATCATTTGCAGCACCAGAGCAACACTCTCCAGGTGAAAGGCCGTCTCCGCCAAAACGGCTTCGCAGGTCAGTAAGGGTTCAACAACACGCGAGGCGACCTCCAAAGCCCACGGATGGTGCACATCGCCTTGATTAGCGAAGGCAACAAGAAAGCCCGTATCCGCAATACCCTTCATCCGCGGGAGAATCCTTTGCGCTTCGAAAGGTCTTTCGGCCCTCGGACAACGCCGGCCAGGCGCATGAACCGCTGCTGCGCCGCGCCAGCCCGAGCGCGCTCCAATTGGTCTCTAACGATCTTTCCCTGCGAAACCCCAGAACGGGCTGCGCTTGCCTCGAGCCATTCGGCCAGCTCCTTGCTGATACGTACAGTAATTGTATGACTCATCTGACAGAAATGTATTCACATAAGTGTCGTAAGTTCAAGTTTTAAGCATGTTTCGCTAATTTGATTGCGCCGGAAAGCATCTTGGGCCATCGGTGATGCACGGAAATGCAGATATTAGTAATAGGCTCAGGCGGTCGTGAGCATGCGCTGGTGTGGAAGCTGGCGCAGTCGCGGCATGCCACACGGATCTGGTGCGCGCCGGGTAATGGGGGGATTGGAGAGGAGCGATTGGCCGGCAACGGGAGTTTGGTGGAACGTGTCAAGATTGGCGCCGAGGATTTGGCTGGCTTGCTCGCGTTTGCAAAGGAGCAACGGATAAACCTGACGGTCGTCGGGCCGGACAATCCGCTGGGGCTGGGTATCGTCGATTTGTTCCAACGCGAGGGGCTGCGAATCTGGGGACCGAATCAGCGCGCGGCGCAATTTGAATCCTCGAAAGCGTTCTCGCAACGATTCATGGAGAAACATGGCGTGCCGACGGCGCGCTCAGGAATTTTTTCAGATACGGCCGCCGCGCGGAAGTTTGCGGAGAGTTTGGAGGGGCGTTGCGCGGTGAAGGCGGATGGGCTGGCGCTCGGCAAAGGCGTGCTGATGTGTCATAGCATTTCCGAGGCGAACGATGCCATCGAGCAGATACTGGTGCGCGGAACATTTGGAAAAGCGGGCGCAACGATCGTGATTCAGGAGTTGCTGGAGGGAATGGAGATTTCGTTGCATGCCATTTGCGATGGGCAAACGGCAAAACTTTTTCCCACGTCGCAGGACCATAAGCGCGCGTTGGATGGAGACCACGGCCTGAATACCGGCGGAATGGGCACGTATTCACCGGTCCCATTTTTCAGTGCAAAAGATCTGGCCGAAGCGGGCGAGCGCGTGCTCGGACCATGGCTTAAAGGCTGTCTCGCCGAAGGGATTGATTTTCGGGGCATTATTTATCCAGGGATCATGCTGACCAAGGACGGGCCAAAGGTGCTGGAGTTTAACGCCCGCTTTGGCGATCCGGAGACGCAGGTTTATTTGCCGAGATTGGAGACTGATCTCGTAGAACTGTTGAATGCCAGTGTCGATGGAACGTTGTCGAAGATGGAGATGAGGTGGAGCCACCAGTCATCTGTGTGTGTGGTCATGGCTTCGGATGGCTATCCCGGTGATTACGCGAAGGGCAAAGTGATTACCGGTCTGACGGACGCGGCCAAATTGCCAAACACCAAGGTCTTTCACGCCGGTACACAAAGGGCGGAAAACAACTTTGTCACCAGCGGCGGACGTGTCCTTGGCGTAACGGCGTGGGCCGGCACGTTAAAGGAAGCGCGTGATGCGGCGTATTGGGCGGTGGACAAAATAAAATTCGACGGCGCCCATTGCAGACGCGATATTGCGGCCAAAGCATTGGCAACCACGGGTAAACACGGATGAACACGCATTTTAGAAGAATTTTTGGCGCATGTTTATTGATGGCCTGCGGCGCGGTATTTGCGGACACTCCCAAGACTCCTGATTTCAAGGAAGTATATGATCTGCTGCGCACGAATCTCGGGGGCGTCGACGAAAAGGCACTGAATAGCGCAGCGGTCCAGGGCTTGTTATCTCAGCTCGAAGGACGCGCGGTGCTGGTGGGCACAGATAACGATTCGCCGACATCCACGAACGGACCATCCGTGACGAGCGCAGTTTACGAGCGCAATTACGGCTACCTGAGGATCAATAAACTTGGGCCGGAAGCCGAACGGCAGTTCCGCAGCGAGTACGCAAATGTTGCCACGAACCGGCTCAAAGGCATAGTGATCGATTTGCGATACACGTCCGGCCAGAACTATGCAGGCGCCGCGGCGATCGCGGACATGTTTCTGCCGAATGAGCAGCCGCTTCTAGATTGGGGCGATGGCATCCGCAGTTCAACCGCGAAATCCAACCCGATCAATATCCCAGTGGCGCTGCTGGTGAATCGAAAGACATCCGGTGCGGCAGAAGCGTTGGCCGGAATCATGCACGAAGCCCAAATCGGTTTGCTGCTCGGCTCGAAAACCGCCGGTCAGGCGAGTATCGCCAAAGAATTCGAGCTGAGCAACGGTCAGCACCTGCGGGTCGGAACGACACCGGTGAAGCTCGCCCAGGGCAAGTTCCTTCCCGCATCCGGTCTCGCTCCCGATATCGCCGTCGACATTTCGAGCGAGGACGAATTAGCCTATTACGGGGATGCCTTTCGCACCGTCAGCAGGTCCAATCGCATCGTTGGCGCCGGTTTGAGCCTCACGAACGAAGCAAACCTTTCGCTCACTAATCGCACGCGTCGGCGCATCAATGAGGCCGAACTCGTGCGCATGCAACGCGAGGGTGAAAGCCTTGAATTTGCGACTGGTTTGCCGCGGCGCGACAGCGGATCGAATACCCCGGGAGTGCAGGATCCAGTTTTGAGCCGCGCATTAGACCTGCTTAAAGGGCTTGCCGTGGTGCAGCAATTTCGGCCACCGCTCTGATTTCACCGTTGACGATTCAGGCGTTGATTACCACCTTGAGGGGGTTACATGGCATGAAGACCGTCCTATTCGTTTGCACCGGCAACATTTGTCGCAGCCCCATGGCTGAGGGGCTGTTTCGGCATGTTACTCGTGGACGAAGCGACTTCCGCGTGGTGTCGGCGGGCGTGGGTGCGGTGGAAGGCCTGCCGCCCAGCGAACACGCCGTGCGCGCCCTTCGCGAGCTGGGTATCGATATCTCAAAGCAACGCAGCCGGATGCTGACGCCTGAGGTCGTCGACGAGGCCGATTACATCTTCGGGATGACGCACAGCCACGTCGACACGATCCTGATCCTGTATCCGCAGGCGGCGGAAAAGACCTTTTTGCTTCGGGAGTTCGACGAAACTCTGGATGCTTACGAGAATGATATTTGTGATCCGATTGGCGGGTCGCTCGAGACGTATCGGGCTTGCCGGGACCAGATCGAACAGGGAATTATTTCTATGATGAAATTTATGGACCAGACCACCAGCACCGCGTCCGGACAAGGCACGGGCAAGCTTTCCATTGCGCTCGGCGCGGACCACGGTGGGTTCGACTTGAAAGAGGAATTGAAACGGACCCTGCTCAGCCGCGGGTATCGCGTGAAGGATTTCGGCACGAACTCGAAAGAATCAACCGATTATCCGGATTACGCGCAAACGGTCGCGCGGAGCGTAGCCGACCAGCAGCTCGATTTGGGTATTCTGGTCTGCACCACGGGCGTCGGTATGAGCATCGCGGCCAACAAAGTTCCCGGGGTTCGTGCGGCGCTCGTTTGGGACGAGAACGTCGCGCGCCTCGCTCGTCAGCACAACGACGCGAATGTCCTTTGTTTGGCCGGGCGCGGCACCGAACCCGGCGAAGCGCACCGCATCGTCGATGCATTCCTGTCCTCCAGCTTTGAAGGGGGCCGCCACGAACGTCGCGTTAAGAAACTTGAATCAACTGCGCTCCCCGATCTTCCGCTGCACAGCGTCGATCCGGATATTGCGCATGCTATTGATCACGAGCGCACTCGCCTCAAAGAAAACATTGAGTTGATTGCGAGCGAGAATTTCGTGAGCCCCGCCGTCATGGAAGCGCAAGGGTCGGTGTTGACGAACAAGTACGCCGAGGGCTATCCGCGCAAACGTTGGTATGGCGGGTGTGAGAATGTCGATGTGGTCGAGCAACTCGCGATCGATCGCGCCAAAAAACTTTTCGGGGCCGAACACGCAAACGTTCAGCCGCATTCAGGCAGCCAGGCCAATATGGCGGTGTATTTCGCCTTCCTAAAGCCCGGCGACAAGATGGTCACCATGGATCTCTCACATGGGGGGCACCTGACGCATGGCAATAAAGCGAATTTTTCCGGACGTTTCTTCGAGATTGTCCACTACGGCGTTCGCCAGGGCGATGAGCAGATCGATTACGATCAATTGGCCAAAGTCGCGCGCGAACAGCGTCCGAAAATGATCACCGTGGGCGCGAGCGCTTACCCGCGTGTGATCGATTTCGCGCGCATGGGCGAGATCGCCCGAGACGTCGGGGCAATGCTTTTGGCGGACATCGCACACATCGCGGGCCTGGTGGTTGCGGGCTTGCACCCGAGCCCCATCGAACACGCGGACTTTGTCACCACCACGACGCACAAAACGCTGCGCGGTCCGCGGGGCGGGCTGATTCTGTGCAAA
>DATENK010000602.1:0-5370 GCA_035275085.1 Verrucomicrobiia bacterium
GACGCGCATTTCTCGACCAGCGTGAAGGGCGTTTATGCGATCGGCGACGTGGTGGCCGGACCGATGCTTGCGCACAAGGCCGAGGACGAAGGCGTCGCCTGCGCCGAAATCATCGCGGGACAGGCCGGCCATGTGAACTACGATGTTATTCCAGGCGTCGTGTATACCACGCCGGAAGTGTCGTCGGTCGGCAAGACCGAGGAGGAGCTGAAGCAGGCCGGCGTCGCCTATACGTCTGGTAAGTTTCCGTTTACCGCCAACGGCCGCTCCAAGGTCAATCAGACCACTGACGGTTTCGTGAAGATTCTTGCAGATGCGAAGACTGATCGCGTGCTTGGCGTGCACATCGTCGGCCGCGAAGCCGGCGAAATGATCCACGAAGCCTGCGTTCTGATGGAATTCGGCGGCTCCGCCGAAGATCTCGCGCGCACCTGCCACGCCCACCCGACGCGTTCGGAAGCCGTCAAGGAAGCTGCGCTTGCGGTCGGCAAACGCGCCATCCATATGTGACCCATATCCGGGACACACCGGGTAGCGCGTGATCGAAAGAGTGTAGTAGCGGGTGCGCTTCGAGCGGGAATAAACTTTGCCTACCCCGCAACCGTGGGGCGGCCAATATGAACTAAGATCAATCGGGCTGACCGGACGACCGGAGGTTCACATGAACACGAAAGAAATAATAATTCATGCGAAATCAACTTCGGCGGCTGGCAGTCGCTTCCGCAATCGGGACTGTTGGGCTCAACGCCTTCATTTCAGTGGCTTCAGGGCAATCTGATGACCTGAAGGTCAAGGTCAACGAACTCGAACAACAACTGAAAATTCTCCAGCGGCAGATCGAGCTGCAAAATGAATCCTCGGCCAAGAAGGCCAAAACCACGCCGATCATCACTGCGGGCGCGTCTGGATTTTCATTTCGGTCGGGCGATTCAAATTTCGTGTTGCGCCTGCGCGGCTATCTGCAAGCGGACAGCCGCTGGTACATTAATGATGTGGCAGCGGGAAAAGCCAACGACACTTTTCTGTTGCGGCGCGCGCGGCCGATCTTCGAAGGCACGGTTTGGGACAAATACGATTTTCGGATCATGCTCGACTTCGGGTCGGCGGTGAATGCCACGGCCAACAACGACGCGTATTTGCAGGATGCCTATTTCACGGCGCGGTGGTTGCCGGAATTTCAACTGGTTGGCGGGAAGATGAAGGAACCGGTGAGCCTCGAACGGTTGCAGTCGGGCGCGAATCTATTGTTTGTCGAGCGCGGCCTCACAACGCAGCTTGCGCCGAACCGCGATGTCGGGTTCGTGTTCCAAGGCGACCTGTTCGACTCATTGACATACCAACTGGGTGCTTTCAACGGCGTGGCGGACGGGGGGAGTGCCGACATTGAATCCGCAGATGACGAGAAGGATGTCGTGGCCCGGTTGTTTGCTCATCCATTCGGCCGCACGGGAATTGAGCCCTTGAAAGAATTAGGAATTGGTGCTGCTGTAACGTACGGCAACCAGGAGGGAGCGCTGCGTTCGTTCGTATCGCCGGGCCAACAGCGTATTTTCGCCTATTCGTCCAGTGCGGTGGCGGATGGCGATCACTGGCGCGTCACACCGCAAGGTTATTGGTACTGGGGTCCTTTCGGATTATTCGGTGAGTACATCGTCTCAAACCAGGAAGTGGTGAATGGCGCCGCTGCGGATCGACTTGAACATACGGCCTGGCAACTCGCGGTTTCCTACGTGCTGACTGGCGAGAAGAACTCATGGCGCGGCATTACACCGCGGCGGCCCTTCTCATTGCGTGATGGCGGCTGGGGCGCGTTTGAAATTGCCGCACGCTACCAACATCTCGGCGTCGACGACGCGACCTTCCCTACTTTCGCGAGCGCCACCAGCAACGCTCGGGAAGCAAACTCCTGGGGAGTGGGATTGAACTGGCATTTGAATCGCAATTTCAAACTCCAGATCAATTACGAGAATACTGACTTCAAGGGCGGTAGCTCTGAATTATTGCGCGATGGCGAACAAATCGTCTTCACACGGGCGCAAATTGCGTTCTGAGACGGTAAGTGGATTGAGCATGATCGGGCGTGTCACTGCGGCGCGGGTTCGATCGGCATGACGCGCGCCAACACCTGAGCGGCATCGGCGCGGAGACGTGGTAAGCGGACATAGAAAACAACGGCGACTGCCATGCAGACGATACTGCTGATGATCAGCGTTACCGATGCGCCTGCGCGTCCAGCGATCCATCCGGCGAGAAGATTGCCGAGCGGCATCGTGCCGGTGAAGGCCATGGTGAAGATGCTCATGACGCGCCCGCGCCGGTGCTCTTCCACTATGCTCTGCACGATTGTGTTGCTCGACGCCATGGTCAACACGCCACCCAAACCGACCACACCGAGGCACATCAGTGATAGCGGCAGCACACGGGAACAGGCAAAAGCGAGCAAGCCGGCCCCCATCAACCCGCTCCCGAGCGCGACGACAGTGCCGAGGCCCCGTATGGTTGCGCGAGTGCCGAGGTACACGGCTCCAAGCAACGCGCCAATTCCAGAAGCGGACATCAGGTATCCGAGTACCCGGGCATCTCCACCAAAAATGTCCCGGGCGAACATTGGCGTGAGCACGGTATACGAGAACCCGACTCCACTTACGATCGCCAGCGCAATAATTAAGACGCGCATGGGACGAAACGCGAACACGCCCGCAAAGCCTTCGCGCATTTCCACCCACGGATGCCGCCGCTCCACCCGCGGTGGCGGGACGTTCAGCCGCATTGCCAGGAGTCCTACGATCACCGCGCCGTAGCTGATGGCATCGACGAGATAACAAACCCCCGCGCCATACGCCGCTACCACAAAACCTCCGATAGCAGGCCCGATCAACCGGGCCAGATTGAACATGGACGAGTTCAGCGCAATTGCGTTCCCCAAATGCTCACGGCGCGCGACGAAGGCGACGACCAACGCCTGGCGGGTTGGCAGGTCGACGCCGTTGATCGCACCCTGCACAAAACTAAGCCCGATCAGCCATGCCGGCGTGACATGTCCAGTCAGGGCGAGAGCCGCCAGAGCGAAGGATTGCAGCATTGAGAGCACTTGAGTACCAATCAGGAGCCTGTGCCGGTTCACCCGATCCGCCATTACACCCGCCAGCGGTGCCAGAACGAAGATCGGCGCTTGGCTCGCAAAACCCACAGCCCCCAACAAAAAGGGCGACGAACTCAGATGGTAAATCAACCACAAGGAGGCAGTCTGCGTCATCCACGTGCCAACCAGGGATATGATTTGCCCCGCGAAGAACAGCCGATAATTCCGCGATTCGAACGCGCTGAAAACCCGTGGCAAGTTCACGAACTACTATAACCCAACTGTCGCGCGATCAGCAGTTTAGAACAGACTTCAAACTTTGCAGAACCCTGGTGTTGAATGAATCTCGCGAGAAACAGCACTCAATTCGCCGGCGACCGGCCTCTCCAACTCTGCGGCGCAACGCTGGTTCGCGTACGAACCTTTGTAGTGCATCGGCGAAAATTGTTGGATCACTGGGCGGGACGAGGATCCCACTGACGCCATCCTCAATGATCTCTTTGGGCCCGCCCCAGTTGGTGGAAATCACCGGACGCGCCGCGGCCATGCCTTCAGCGACGACCAGGCAGAATGGGTCTGCGCGTGTGGACGGCGCTACCACTATGTCCAATGCCTTGTAGACGGATGCGAGATCGTTGAGGTGTCCGCAAAAAATTACACTATCGGCGACACCCAATGCTTGTGCTTTCGCGATCAAGCGTTGCCTTAGATCTTCGTATCCCGCGTACACATCGCCGATAATCAGCGCAGCAAAATCTGTCACCCGTCGGCGTTTCAGTTCGGCAACAGCGTCAAGAAAATAGTCTTGTCCTTTCCAATAATGGATTCGGCCAATCATGCCGATCAGAACCGTTTCTTCGCGCAGCCCGTTCAACTTGCGCAAAGGCGCGGCGGCTGCTTTGTCGAACTCAACGACGTTTACCCCTGGATAGGCGATTGCAATCCTGTCAGACACTCCGACGCTCTCGGCGGAGGCTTGCGATACGGCGATAACGCGATCACTAAATTGTCTCACGACAGGCGCTAGCAAACGCGCTTTGCCTCCCAGGATCTCGTGAATCAGCCAGATATGTGGTTTCCGGGAAAGTTTGGCTGACATCGCGCCGGCCAGAACCGAGACGGTGTTGCTTACGACGGCGGCAATGTTGTGGCGGCGTATATATCGCGAGAGCCAAAGCGCGCTACGGAGCGCCTGTAATCCACAGCCGGCGATGCCCGTAGGTGTCATGTGCTTCTGCCGGAGGACTCCCATATTGAGGATAATCACTTCGGATGGAATGGCGCGCGCAATTTCTGCGAACGCTCCTTCGCTTTCGATGGCGACAATGGGGTCGATGGAAGCCGTGGCGTACTTAAGGAAATCCAGCAGAACTTTGTCGGATCCATATAAGCCACCTGTAGAGTTCCACTGGTGGGCAAACAGAACGCGAGGCTTCACAAGCGCGCCTAGGGCCGCGGGCCCGTGGCACGCAAACGCATTCCGGCCGTGTTCAATGCGGGCGCGGGAGCGGTTTTGCGTTGACGTTGGATTAGCAGTTTTGACGCGCGAGATAATCTTCGATAAACGCCGGCAGCGCCCTGTCCTTTGCCGAGACGTGCCAGATAGCGCGCCTGCCGCAGCATCCATCGCGCGTCCCGCATTTTGTGCCGGAGCCATCGTCCATGCGCGGTCGCTTCAAAGCGCTCGACGAAAACCGGATCCAGACTTTCGCTTTCAAAGATCGCATTGTTGGCGCCATCAAAGTCTTCCCACGTTTGGAAATTCAGGCGCCCTGCATCCTTCAATTCATGATAGAATCGTGTGCCAGGGTAGGGCGTCGCCACACTGAATTGGACTGAGTCCACATCCAGGTTGCAGGCGAAGTTGAATGTGCGCTCGATGCTTTCTTGCGTATCGCCGGAGAGCCCGAAGGTGACGGTCATGTGTGTTTTGATGCCGAGCCGCTGTGCGGTGTTCACTACGCGTTGCACGCGCTCAACTTTCAAGGGTTTGTTGATTCTTTTGAGCACTTCGGGATCGGCGCTCTCGAGGCCAAATTTCATCCCGATGCAACCTGCTTGCGCCATTCGCGTGAGCGTTTCATCATCGGTTACCATGGCATCGCCCATGACAGACCATGGCAGGCGCAATCCGCGGCGTTGGATCTCGTCGCAAATCGCGAGCACATGATCTTTTCGGACCGTAAAGTCGTCGTCGTCGAAGTAAACTTCGCGCGCGCCGAAGCGATCGCGCGCATCGATCATTTCGTCCACCACCCGACTGGCCGGGAAACAACGGTGTTTACCAT
>DATENK010000603.1:0-11030 GCA_035275085.1 Verrucomicrobiia bacterium
CGCGCCGCGGCCCGATGCGGTGCAATGGCGCCACTCGGCCATCGTCGGTGGCCTCTTGTTGGTCGGCGGCAACGGTCTGGTGATGTGGGCGGAAAAAAGCATTTCATCGGGTCTGGCCGCGTTGCTCATCGCATTGACACCGGTTTGGTTCGCGTTGCTAGACTGGGTTCGCCCGAATGGCACGCGCCCGCATTGGAAAACGTTGGTCGGAATCGTGGTCGGGTTCGGTGGGATCGCGTTGCTTGTCAATGATGATGCAAGCGTGAATGGCTCGTT
The DNA here is from genome assembly GCA_035275085.1 of Verrucomicrobiia bacterium. Taxonomy (GTDB): domain Bacteria; phylum Verrucomicrobiota; class Verrucomicrobiia; order Limisphaerales; family DATENK01; genus DATENK01. Next base: position 277 of record DATENK010000603.1, read on the forward strand.
GCTCTCGGCAATCGCATTGATCGTGGCCGGGATCTTTTGGGCAGGCGGCTCCCTATATTCAAAACACACCTCAAATGGCGGCTCGCCCTGGATGAACGCCGCCACACAAATGATCTCTGGCGGCGTCGGACTTTTGTTGCTTGGCATTGTTCTTGGTGAACCATGGCGGACGCAATGGTCCCAAATCAGCGCGCGCTCACTGCTCGCCCTTGGATATCTTGTCGTATTTGGATCGTGGATCGCGTTTAGCGCGTACGTGTACCTGTTGCGGGCCAGCACACCGGCTCGCGTATCCACTTACGCGTACGTCAATCCCGTCATCGCCGTTTTCCTCGGTTGGGCGCTGCTCGGCGAAGTGGTCACAAGCCGGATGTTTCTGGGGATGTTTGTGGTGGTTGCCGGCGTCATCATCATCACACTTCCAAAAGAATTCACGGCCCGCCAAGCCCGGGATCAGCGTCGGCCAATCGCCGAAGCGTAACGCCGGCTCAAGAAATCTGGATCAACCGCCGTTCGAGTTCGGCACGCACAGTTTCCCGGTCGTGTTCGGGCGGAACTTGCATCGGCTCACCGAACGTGATGGTGACTCGGCTGAAGGGCAATGGGATTTGGAAACCGTCCCAACTCCTGAGGGACACCTTCCATTTCACTATCGGGCCGACGGGTATCAGCGGCCGTCCGCTCATTTGCGCCAGCGCGATCGCCCCTGGCTCGACTTTATACCGTGGGCCGCGCGGGCCGTCCGGAGTCAGAGCGATGTCCGACCCGGCTTCAGCGGCGCTCAGCAATTCGAGAAATGCCGGCGCACCTCTGCGGCTCGAGGATCCGCGGGCAGCATCTATACCGAAGCTCTTCAAAACACCGGCGATAAGTGCGCCGTCGCGGCTGGCGCTAACAACCGCCGTGAGGCGCGAAGGCTGCACCACGCGCCGTGCGTAAGCACGATAAATGGTAGGTGAAAGCGCGAGGCGATTATGCCAAACGCAGAAGATCACCGGTCGATTCTGATTTGCGAGCACGCCCGGATGAAAGTCCCAGCGGTAACGAATGGTGGCGCTGACGATTCGAATGAAGCAATGAATCGCGAGCACCACGGCCCGACGCCACCAGTTCAGCTTATAAGGAACGACGATGCCGCTTCGCGGTGTGGCCCTGGGCTTGGCGTCCGGCATGGCCGGGATCATGCGCCTTTCTTCAAGCACGCGCGAACCAGATCCTCGACCGTGACTTTATCGCCTAGCGTGGCGAGCGCAACCCGGACGGCTTCGTGCGCCTCGACTTGCTTGAAACCGAGCGCGATCAAGGCAAGGACGGCGTCGTTGAGTTTTTGGTCTTCGGCCGACAGGGCGCGTTGGGCGCTCGCCGCTTCCCAGGCGCCTGCGGGCCCTATCTTGTCCTTAAGTTCGACGACGATTCGTTCGGCAGTTTTGCGGCCGACCCCGGAGATGCGCGAAAGGGATTTGATGTCGGCCTGGGCGACCGCGCCCCGCAACGCGGTGACATTCATCCCCGACAGAACGTTGAGCGCCAGCTTCGGACCAATCCCGCTCACCGTGTTGATCAGCAAACGAAACATATCGCGCTCCTGGGCAGTCATAAAGCCGTAAAGGACGTGCGCATCCTCGCGCACAGCCAAATGGGTGAGAATGCGAACGTCCTGGCCAACTCCGGGCAGTCTGTCGAATGACGAGAGTGGGATGAGCACTTCGTAACCCACGCCATGAACGTCCACCGTGATCTGGGTGGGAATTGCCTCGATGAGTTTGCCGTGCAGGGAATTAATCATTTACACCTTCTTCGGCGCACTCAGCCATGGCCGGCGACTCTCATGCGCGAATGCCAGCGCAAGTGCAAGCGCATCGGCAGCATCAGGCGCGGGGGGTACGGGGAGTTGCAACATGCGCTGGACCATTCGCGCGACCGCAGTTTTCTGGGCGGCGCCATAGCCAACGATGGCCTGTTTGACTTTGCGCGCCGCGATTTCGTAAATCGCCACACCCGCTTCGGCAACAACCGCCAGCGCGGCGCCCCGGGCTTCACCCATGATCAAGGCCGTTTGCAGATTCTGAGCGTAGAACAAACCTTCGATTGCGCAGGCTTGCGGCTGATGTTGCTTGACCACAGCCCGGAGGCTTTGCGCGATGTGCGCCAGGCAGCGGCTGCGCTCCCAACCTGCCGGGCAGGCGATCGTGCCTTGCGCGATCAACGTCGGCGCAGGTTTCGCAAGGCGGATGATGCCGTAACCCGTACCTCGCAAGGAAGGATCGATTCCGAGCACCGTATCAAGATTGTTGCGTGCCGCGAGTGCGGGGAGTGCGGGAGCTGGTTTCCGAGCGCCGCCGGAAACACGTTTCTGCACCTCTTCGAATTGCTTTCCGGTGATTGCCACAATCAGAGTTTTGATGTCGCGCCCGGGGAGCCGGCCTTGTGCCGCGCCAGATAATCTTCGACATAGAGCAGATTTTTAGCACCGGCCAACTGAACGATCTTGAGCAGATTCTCCATGCTCGACATCTCCTCCAACTGCTCGTTGACGAACCACGTGAGCGCATTCTGGCTGATGTAATCCTTTTCCTTAAGGGCGAGTTCGACCAGCGCATTGATCTGTTCCGTGACTTTTTTCTCCTGGTCCAGCGAAAGCTTCACCGCTTCCTCCGCGCCGCCAAACTTGTTTTGCGGTGCGGGAACCTCGTTGATCTCGACCTGACCGCCGGCGTCCAGCAGGTATTTGATGAACCGCATCGCATGGTCGCGCTCTTCATCGGCCTGCCGATAAAAATGCCCGGCCAACTCGTGAAGACTGTCGCCCACGAAATAGGAGGCAATAGCGACGTATTGCAACATGGCGCTGAATTCGTAGCAAATCTGCCGATTAATAGCCGCGTTCATGTTCTTGCTGATCAACATTGCGCGGATAGTAGCAATCGCAGCCAGGCGCGTAAATTTCGTTTTCTCCCTCCTTGCGCGCCCGACACCCGTAAATACTTTAAGACCGGATATTTTTTATGAAAACAGGGGCAGTGCGGGTTGGGGTGGTCGGCGCGGGCGGTTTTGGCCTGATGGCCTTGCAGCATTTCACGCAACTTCCACAGGTACAATTGGTCGGGATGGCGGGAACGCATCGGGAAGCAGCGTTCGCCGCGGCGCGCCGCTTTGGTGTGCCGGACATAGAGGAAGTCGACCGCTTGCTCGCGCGCGACGACATCGATCTCATTTACATTGCCACCCCCCCGTTTCTGCACCACCCGCAAGCGTTGAAGGCCTTGCAAGCAGGCAAGCACGTGATCTCGGAAAAACCGCTGGCTGTCACGGTTGAACAAGCCGACGAATTAATCTCGGTTTCGCGCCAGAAGGGACTCCTCGTCATCGCCAACCTGATGCAGCGCTACAATTCGCTGTTCTGGATAGTGAAGCAGCTCATCGAAACCAAAGTGCTCGGTGAATTCCTGCACGGGTATTTCGAGAATTACGCCAGCGACGAAGGGCTTGGTCCCGACCATTGGTTCTGGGACCGGACGAAGAGCGGCGGAATTTTCATCGAGCATGGCGTGCATTTCTTCGACATGTTCTCGGGTTGGCTTGGTCCCGGCAAGGTCGTCGCGGCACAACGGACCTTGCGGCCCGGATCGAACATCGAGGAGCAAGTGAATTGCACGGTTCGCTATCGTGACGGCGCGGTCGTTAATTTTTATCATGGTTTCACCCAACCCAGCCGCATGGACCGCCAGGAATTTCGGCTGTTGTTCGAGCGGGGTGACGTGCGTCTGGAGGAATGGGTGCCCATCCGCGCGCGTATTCACGCGGTGACCGATGAACAGCAAACGCGCAAGTTGATGGAACTTTTCCCCGGCTCCCGGCTCGATATTCCGCGCCTTTACGGTGGTAAAGAACGCAGCAGCCGCGGACGCCACAAGGAAATTGACATCTACCAAATTGTAAATATTACATACGGTTTAGAGGTCGACAAAATGAGCCGTTACGGGGAGCTCCTGCGCGATATGATGCGCGACCAGGTGCGCTGGATTCACGATCGCACTCACATCCGAAAACTGACGGAAGAGAACGGCCGCGAATCGCTCGCCATGGCGGTTGACGCCACGCGGTTGGCCGACAAGTCGCAATGATCACCCGCTTATCCAGCAAGTGCCTACTGCGACCCGCGGACTTCAAGCCGTCCCAGGACGATCTGGAAGTAATCGGCGCCTTTAACCCGGGTGCAATTCAAACTGAAGATGGCGTGCTCCTGCTGGTGCGCATTGCCGAGCAGGCGCGGGAACGCCGCATGGGCCACACCGCGCTGCCTCGCTGGAATGTGCGCAACCATCGCGTCGAATTCGATTGGGTAGAGAACACCGAGATTGCGCCCGTGGATGTTCGCGTCGTGCGTAGCCGCAAACATGGCTTGATCCGCCTGACCTTCACCTCGCACTTGCGCGTGGTTTACTGCAAGGACGGACGCAACATCGATTCACTCGACGGTCCCCGTTTTCTGCCGGAAACAGAATATGAGCAATTCGGCGTTGAAGATCCGCGCATCACAAAGATCGGCGAAACGTACTTTATCACGTACGTCGCTGTTTCATGTCATGGCGTGGCTACGGCATTGGCCTCAACCAAGGATTTCAAGACGTTTCGCCGGCACGGCATCATTTTCCCGCCTGAAAACAAAGACGTGCTCCTGTTCCCGGAACGCATCGGCGAACACTATTACGCCCTCCACCGCCCTAACGCCGCCAGCACATTTACCAAGCCCGAGATGTGGCTGGCCGCTTCGCCCGACCTTGCGCATTGGGGAAATCACCAGCAATTCCTCGGCGGCGGCGGTTTGTGGGATGTAGGCCGTATCGGCGGCGGCACACCGCCGTTTCGGACGCCACGCGGCTGGCTTGAGATTTACCACGGCAACAGCCGCAAAGAGGAGGACGCCGGGATCGGAACGTATTCCGCGGGAGCTTTGCTCCTCGATTTGGAGAATCCCAGGCACATCGTTGGCCGCAGCGGGCAGATTTTTGTTCCGGAAGCCGAATACGAGATCGAAGGCTTCGTGCCGAACGTTGTGTTCCCTACCGGCGTGGTCGAGGAGGGCGACCGCTTGCTGGTCTATTATGGCGCAGCCGACACCTTCAGCGGATTGGTCGAGTTCTCACTGAAAGAATTGCTCACCAGCATCTCCAAAAAGTAGATCTGCCATCAGGTTCAGGATTGTCACCTGAAATGATACGGAAGCCGTGGCTGAGCCGTCACTCACGGTCAGCGTCACGGTAGAAACTCCAAAGCGCGCATTGGTCGGATCAATCGTCAACGCGCGGCTGGAACCCGACCCTGTGAGCGTCAACCCCGATTGAGGCAAGACCGCCGGGTTCGAACTTGTCACCGTTACCTCCAGGCTCGCCGGGGTACTTTCCGCGTCAGCAACCGTAAACGAAATAGGTCCGGCGAGGCGGGTCTTTAATATCCAGAGATCCGGAACGTGCGAAATCGCTGGCGGCGAGTTTAAGGGTTCAACCGTCACAGAGAAGGAACGGGAAAAAAGATTGTTTGTTCCCTGTCCATCATCTGCTGTCACGGTAATTGTGCCGGTGCCGGTTGCACCGGGGAGCGTTTGCAACGTAAGGTAAGCGATCTCAGGGCTATAAAACGTGACTTCCGGATTCGGAAATAACTCTGGTGAACTCGATGTCGCCGTGATGTTCAACGAGTTACGTACTCCAAGAACAAGCACCGAATAGTTCGTTGTCATTTCGTCGAGGACCAAATCAGGCAAAGGTTCGAAATATGGGGGCTCGTTAGTAACAACGGGTTCAACTGCTGGCGTGACAGGCGTCGCGAATGGGATCTGTGCACTCAACTCCGGCGTAAAATCGCTTTCGAGCCCGGACGAATTGTACGCGGTTAACGCGAAAAAGTACCGCATGCCACGAATGAGATCGACAAGGCGAACCCGCGTCGCGGTTCCCACTTCCACGTAGCCGGCATACACCCCCGGCACTGTCCCGACGTACAAACGGTACCCAGCCAAATCTGGTTCGTTATTTGGCTTCCAGGAAAATGCTACGCTGGCATCATCCGAAATCCCCAAACCAAAAACTCCACCGTCGTTTTCCTGCGAGTGGACCACCAAAGTGCTCAAAATCAGGATTGCAGCCATTCGGGGACACCACTTCCATATTGAGAAACAATGCATGTTTCCTCCTCCCTATTGATTGCTCTTTCTGCCCAGGAGAGCTTTGAGTCTCCGCGAATATACTCGCACAGCGTCGGCCCGAACAAAACGGAGGGATACCCCGAGGATTCACGCGAAACCACCCCGCGGGGCGGTATCCCCAAGGATTTTCTTGCGGTTTCTAGGTTGCTTTTCCCGCCCCGGCTGACCACAGTTCGGGCCGATTATTATGCCAAATCCCTGGACCGGAAAAGGAAACCCGTACACCCGCAAAGAGGTCGTCGAACGACTGCGCGAAACCCTTAGGCAAGGCAAACCTATCATCGCCGCGGGCGCGGGCACTGGCATCAGCGCGAAGTTCATCGAAAAGGGGGGCGGCGACATCATCATTATTTACAACTCAGGCCGCTTCCGCATGGCTGGGCACGGCTCTACGGCCGGCTTGATGGCTTACGGTGATGCGAACGCCGTGGCTATGGAGATTGGCGAATTCGAAGTGCTGCCCATCGTTGAGGAAGTCCCGGTGATCTGCGGCGTTCACGCCAGCGACCCGCGCCGCCGCATGTGGCATTGGCTCTTAAAGGTCAAGGACATGGGATTTTCCGGCGTGAATAACTTCCCCACGCATTGCATTGTCGATGGCCAGTTCCGTCAGATTCTGGAAGAAACCGGGATGAGCGTGAAGAAGGAATTCGAAATGATCCGGTTGGCGCGAAAGATGGATTTATTTACAATCGTGTATGTCTCCACCCCCGCGGAATCCAAGGCGATGGCCGAAGCCGGCGCCGACGCGATCATTGCCCACGTCGGCACGACTGTCGGTGGTTCCATTGGAGTTACGGGAGCGGTGGTTACGATGAAAGACGCGGTCAACCGGACGCAAGCGATCATCGATGCGGCGCGCAAAGTCCGGAAAGACATTTTCTTTTTGTCGCACGGCGGGCCGATCTCGCGGCCGGAGGACGCGGCTTACATCAATGAGCACACGGACTGCGTTGGCTTTGTAGGCGCATCCAGCCTGGAGCGCCTTGCGGTCGAGGACTCGCTCACGCAACTCACGCGCAAGTTCAAGACCATCCCGGTCCAGAAAAAAGCATTGGCTGCGTTCGCGAAGAAGTGACACCTTTTGAGTCGTGAATACAGCGACTCGCAAATATTCCAACCTGATCGGCGGCGAATGGACTGGCGCGCGCTCTGGCAAGATCTTCCAAACGCAGAATCCGGCCGATACCCGTGAAACGGTGGCCGAGTACCCGCTCTCGAACCAGGAGGATGCGCGCGCGGCGATCGACGCCGCAAAAACCGCTTTCCCCGCTTGGTCCGCTATGACGCCCGTTGCGCGCGGCCGTATTCTGAGCAAGACCTCGCAGATTCTGGATGCGCGTAAAGGCGAACTGGCCGAACTGCTGACGCGCGAGGAAGGCAAGACGCTGATCGAAAGCCAGGGGGAAGTCCAACGCGCCATCGACATCTTTCGATTTTTCGGCGGCATCAGTTACACGCTCGGTGGCCAGACGATTCCCCATGATCTCCCCGGCAATCTTTTGTATACCCTGCGCCAACCGCTCGGCGTGGTTGCGCTCATTACGCCCTGGAATTTTCCCATTGCGATCCCCGCCTGGAAAATGGCGCCGGCGCTCGTCTCCGGGAACAGCGTCGTGATCAAGCCGGCCTCGCCCGCGCCCGCCCTGACATTGGAACTGGCGAAAGCGCTTATCGAAGCTGGTTTGCCCAAGGGAGCGTTGAACGTGGTCGTTGGCGAGGGGCGCACGGTCGGTGGCGAACTTGCGTCCAACTCAGCCGTGGTGGCGCTTTCGTTTACCGGGTCATTCGCGGTCGGACACCAGATTCACCAGCAACTTGCCGCGCGGATGGCGCGGGCGCAGATGGAAATGGGCGGCAAGAATCCAACCATCGTCCTGGCTGATGCCGATCTCGATCTCGCCGCCACGCTCGTCGCGAAAGCGGGGTTCGGGCTCACCGGCCAGGCGTGCACCGCGACGAGTCGCGCAATAGTGGAGCGGAGCGTGTTGGATGCATTCGTGGACAAACTCGTGGCGAAAGCCAAGGCTATCAAAGTCGGGCCGGATATGGGCCCTGCGGTCAATGCCCAGCAACTGGAAGGCAACCTCGCGCATGTGCAACAAGCGGTTAAGGCCGGGGCGCAGCTTGCCTTCGGCGGCGAGCGGTTGACCGATGGCCCGTTCGCCCACGGCTTTTTCATGCAACCGACCGTACTGACCAACGTGCGGTCGAACTTCCGCATCGCGTGCGAGGAAGTGTTCGGACCGGTCGTAGCCGTGATTGCGGTCGAAAACTTCGAGGAGGCGCTCTCCGTGGCCAACGCGTTGGACGTCGGCTTGTCCGCGTCCGTCGTGACGCGCGACATAAAAAAGGCGATGACCTACGCTGATCGCATCGAGGCGGGTGTGATAAAGATCAACCAAATCTCGACGGGCCTGGCCTTGCAGGCGCCTTTCGGCGGGGTCAAGAAATCCAGCACCGACTCCTTCAAAGAGCAAGGCGCTGGCGCGATCGACTTTTATACTCGTGTGAAAACCGTGTACCTGGATTATTCCGCCTGAAAGTGGCGCGCGGTCTCCAAACGGAGCTTTTTTGGGATTTGTAAATTCTGGTTTCCAGGCCAGCGAAGGATTGAGTAAAAACACAAAATAGCTTAAATTCGGGCCGTCAAAATGAGCCGATGGATTCTCACAATCGCAGCGGCCTTGCTCGTGTGCGGTGCCAGGGCGGAGGAAGCCGTCGTCGAGACCCGCGATGGCCGTGCCGTCGAAGGTGTCATCAGCCTCCAGGAGAACGTCCTTTCGGTCGTTAGTGCGGAGCGCGGCTCGTGGGTGGATCTTGCGGTCACCAATCTTTCGTCGGCTCTTTTCAAGTCGCGGCCACCCGATCCTTACCTGCCGCACCTTTACGCTGCGCAAGCCGAAAACGAGGCCGAACTTTGGGCGGGGAAAGATATCGGTTGGTTGCTTGCGCCCGGGACCGACAGTTCCTTCCTGGGTCTCCACCGCACGTTTTGCACTGGGACGAATATCGCCGGCGTGGCGGACTCGTTCCGCTTTACGCATCAGCCCATCGTCGGTAATCGCGAGATCGTCGCTCGCATCATCCGTATTCCCCGGGGCCAAAACGCAAAGGCCGGGCTGATGTTGCGCGAGTCGCTCAAGCCGGATGCGGCGCACTTTTTCATCGGCGTGAACGCCGGCGGCGGCGGCATGTTCCAGTATCGCGAGCAATCAGGCGGCGAGACCATGGATTTCCAGCGGCCCGATCTATTTGCACCGCAATGGCTGAAGCTCAAGCGCGCTGGCAACCGTATCAGCGCGTTCAAGTCCGGCAACGGCCGTAAGTGGACGCTGATCCAGGAAATGGACGTGCAATTCCCGGATGAAGTTTTGGCCGGCGTCGCCGTCACTGGCATCAGCGCCGGTCCGCTTGGGGAACGGCAGTTCTCGATGTGCGATAACCTGCAGATTGGTTACTCGCTGCCGCAGAATCCTTACCGGCCGGTGGTGCACCTGCAGAGCGGCTCGACCGTGGTTGGCCGCGTCCGCGGGGCGACGGAGTCCGAAGTGCAGTTCATGGGACCGCTGCCGAAATCTCCGCTCGCCCGCTCCGCAATCAGCCGGATCGATTTTCAATGGGTGCCGTATCGTTATTCAAGCTTCCTCAACGAAGTGCGGCCAGGGATCCTGCTGACCAGCGGCGATTACATCGAAGGCGAGTTCAAAGGGGTGCAGGAGAACAGCGCCGTGATCAGCTCCGTGCTCGCCGGGATCCGGTCGTTCGACCTGAACCAGGACGTGCTTTGCATCGTGTTGCACCGGCCGACGGAGCAGAAGCCATACGCGTTTCAGGTGTCCACGATCGATGGATCACGCTGGCTCGCGACGGACCTCCAGTTCGGACGAAACGAAATCATTGTGCGCGACGCCGCGCTCGGCGTCGCTCGCCTGCCGATTTACGAACTCGCGGAAATCCGCCGCTTCCCCTTCCAGCGTTCTGCGCCGGCCTTTGCGCAAGCCCGCTAGGCGCTAGGCAAAGGACATCAGCTGGCGGGGGGCGTGGGTGTCGGGGAGAGCTTTTCGCGAACGCAGGCCAGCAGTTTCTCCCGGCCTTCGGAGGGTTGGATGTAGCGCTTGCATTGGTCGATGGCGCTTTGAATCTGCCTGGCCCGTTTATCGGGCAGCTCTTGCTTAAGTTGCCTCTGCACCGCGGCGACGTCTTGCATTTGCCAGGAAACTGAGTGTCCATCTTTAAACGGCTTATCGCGCATGCGGCACTTTCGCGGTATTGTATGGGAAATGCTACTGCAAAGAGGCGGGAGGAATGATTTGCCGGCTTCCACTGCGTTCCATATTTGAAGGTCGCGGTGCCGACTTTGGATCGGATTGTAAAAACGCTAATAGGGGATAGGATGAGTCAGGCCAATTCTGCGACAGCCGTCAGAAATGTAGTATGAGCGGTATCCCATGACACGGCTTTCTTGAAGGCGGCGAGATTCATGGCGTCGAGATAGTTTTTCCCCGCGCGCATGGCCAGGATTTGGGCTTCGGCTTCGGCCTGGAAT
>DATENK010000604.1:0-8092 GCA_035275085.1 Verrucomicrobiia bacterium
GGGCATCGGGCTTCAGCACGACCTTGATGCAGCCATTGTCTTTGCGGTTGAACAGTTCGTAGGCATCGTCGGCGTTAGCGAGCGGAACTTCGTGGGTGATGATGAACGAAGGATCGATCTCGCCACGCTGAACGCGTTCGAGCAGAGGCCGCATGTGTTTGTGCATATGAGTCTGCCCCATGCGGATCGTAAGGCTCTTCGCGAAGGCTACGCCGAACGGAATTTTATCGATGAAGCCGGAGTAAACGCCCGGAATGGAGAGCGTGCCGCCCTTCCGGCAGATACGCATCGCCTGACGTAACACTGTGGGGCGATCGCTTTCCAAACGCATGGATTGCTTCACCGAATCGTACACCGAGCCGTGGGCCTCCATGCCCACAGCATCGATGCACGAATCCGGTCCCCTCCCCCCAGTTATCTCCTTGAGCGCTTCGTAAATGTTTTCGTTCGATGAAATAGTAGTCGCGCCGGCTTGCTCGGCCATGACCATGCGCTCGGGGACATCGTCAATCGCCACGACTTTGTGCGCACCGAGCAGAAACGCGCTGCGGATGGCGAATTGGCCCACCGGTCCGCAACCCCAGACAGCGACGATGTCGCCGTTGTGGATGTTGCAATTCTCAGCGGCCTGGTAGCCGGTTGGAAAAATGTCGGACAGAAAAAGGACCTGTTCATCGGAAAGGTCTTCGGGGACTTTCATGCAACCGACGTCGGCGAAGGGCACGCGAACGAATTCGGCCTGGCCGCCGGCGTAACCGCCGTAGAGATGCGAGTAACCGAAAAGGCCGGCGGTGGTGAAGCCATTAAGGTTGGCGTTCAGGACTGCGTTCGGATTGGTGTTATCGCAGAGCGAAGATTGTTGGTGCTGACAGTACCAGCACGCGCCGCACGCGATGATAGCGGATGTGACGACGCGGTCGCCGGTCTTCAGTTTTTTTACATTGCGGCCGAGGTCAATGACTTCGCCCATGAACTCGTGGCCAAGGATATCGCCTTCCTTGAGCGTGGGAATAAAGCCATTGTAAAGGTGCAGGTCGGACCCGCAGATGGCCGTGGACGTGACGCGGATGATCGCATCCGACGGATTAATGATTTTCGGTTCCGGAACGCGTTCAACCCGGACGTCGCGTTTGCCGTGCCAACAAAGCGCCTTCATGCTGTCCTCCCGTTTCTGCGGCCGACGCCGGTGGGCTGGTTGATGGTCGTCGGGATCTCGCCGGTTTCCATGAAAGCTTTGAAGCGGGCCAGGTCTTCCTCGACCTGGATATCGGGTTCCTCGCCGTAAAGCCGGGCGATCAATGCGCCCAGCGCGCCCACGGGGGGAATGTATTCGAGGGTGACCATCACTTCGGTGCCCTGACCGGCGGGCGCCGGGCGGAAACGGACTGAGCCGGCGTTGTCAATCTCGGAGCCAGGGCTGGATTCCCAGGCAAGATACTCGTTCGCCATTTCCTTGACGATGACGGCGTCCCATTCGGCGGTCGTTCCGGCCGGGGACTTTGCGACCCAATGGGATTCGGTGGGCGAAAGTTCTTTGACAGAGATCAGGTGACGCGCGAAGAACGGCAGGTTTTCCAAGCGGCGCCAAAAGCGGAACAGATCCTCCTGCCCGCGGTTGATAGTGACACATTTGATCACACGGCGAGCGCGATTTCGTTCCATGGCCAATCCTCGCTTTGATGTGCGCGCCGTTGCTGTCGCCCCCGATTTTTCCTTCACGCCCGCTGCCATACGTCCGGCAACGTAAGGGAGGTCGCAGGACGACGCTATTGGGGGATGACCCGCAAAAGGCATGACCCATTTCCAATGATGAATCCCCCAGGAAGCAGCAATACCGAGCTATAAAGCAATACAGCCGCGGTCTGCAGCACTACCTTTTCACTACGCGAGAATTTTCTCCACGATTTCGCCTTCGACGTCCGTGAGGCGGAAGTCGCGGCCCTGGAAGCGGTAGGTGAGTTTGGTGTGGTCGAACCCCAGGAGGTGCAGGATGGTGGCATGCAGATCGTGAACGTGGACGCGGTCTTTGACGACGTGGAAACCGAAGTCGTCAGTTTGGCCGATGGTGACGCCGGGTTTGATGCCGGCGCCAGCCAGCCACATGGTGAAGGCTTGCGGATGATGATCGCGGCCGAGCTTGCGGCCGAAATCTGCGTTCGCTTCGACCATTGGCGTGCGGCCAAATTCGCCGCCCCAGATCACGAGGGTGTCGTCGAGCAGACCGCGCTGCTTCAAGTCTTTGATGAGCGCGGCGCAAGCCTGATCGGTTTTCTTGGTTTGATCTTTAACGCCTTTTAGCACTTCGCTGTGATGGTCCCAACCTTCGTGGAAGAGTTGGACGAAACGCACGCCGCGTTCGATGAGCCGTCGCGCGAGCAAACAATTCATGGCGAACGAAGGCTTGCCGGATTCAGCACCGTAGAGCGAGAGAGTCTCGGGCGATTCTTTGGAGACGTCCATTAACTCCGGCGCGCTCGCCTGCATACGGAAGGCCATCTCGAAGGAGTTGATACGCGTGGCAATTTCGGGATCACCCATCGCGGCGAGGCGCTGCTCGTTGAGGTCTTTGACGAGATCAAGCGTGCGACGTTGCATTTTTTCCGTGACGCCTGCGGGGTTGGAAAGGAACAGCACCGGATCACCGCTTTTTCGGAATGGAACGCCCTGATAGATCGTCGGCAAAAATCCGCTGCCGTACAACGCAGCGCCGCCGCTCAAGCCGCCGGCGGAGTTCAACACAACGAACCCCGGCAGATTTTCGGTTTCGCTGCCAAGGCCATAGAGCACCCACGATCCCAGACATGGGCGACCGAATTGCGACGAACCGGTTTGCATCATCACTTGGCCGGGCGCGTGATTAAAGGCGCTGGTGTTCATCGATTTGATGATCGCGATGTCATCGACCACTTCGGCGAGGTACGGCAGCGCTTCGGACAACTCCGCACCGGATTGGCCGTGCTTCGCGAACTTGAACTCGGTGGCGTACAGCTCCGCGTCCGGTTTGATGAAGGCGTACTTCTGGCCCATGACGACTTCCTTGGGCACGGGTTTGCCGTTGTACTTCGCGAGCATTGGCTTGTAATCGAACATGTCGAGCTGGCTTGGTGCGCCGCCCATGAACAGGAAAATCACGCGTTTGGCTTTCGCCTCGTGATGGGGCTGACGAACGGCAAGCGGGTTCTTTGCTGGTATGTTTGCTCGCAGCAGCGACGACAAAGCGATAGACCCCAACCCAACCCCACATTGGCGAAAGAACCACCGGCGAGTGATGAGCTTGGCGTGTTCGGAACGTAACTCGTGCTGGAAATCCATGCTCATTCCTTTGTAATCGATTCGTCCAGGTTCAGGATTGCGCGCGAGACCATTGCCCAGGCGGCAACTTTGTGCAGGTTCGCGTCGGACGGAATCTTTTTCGGATCACCGAGGGCCACGGTAAGCGCATCAGAGGTACGATCTTCAAAGTAATGGTATTGCTCGTTCCAGAACGCCAGCAGGGATTTCAGTTCTGAGTCTGTGGGCGCGCGCCCGTTGCACAAGCGGAACGCGTAAATCGCGCGGCTGCGTTCATCGGCACCTCCTTCTTTGTAGACGCGCAGACCCATCGCTTGTGCCGCTTCAACAAATGTTTTTTCGTTAAGGGTGGTGAGGGCCTGCAGCGGCGTGTTCGAGCGCACGCGGCGCGTGCAGGAAAATTCCGCGGTCGGCGTATCGAAGGCGAGCAACGCCGGAAAAGGGAGCGCGCGTTTCCAGAAGGTATACATGGCACGGCGATAACGATCTTCGCCGGTGCTTTCCGGCCAGGAGAATCCGCCGTAAACCGTGTCCGCCACGCTCGCGGGGATTGGCGGCCGCACGCTCGGCCCGCCGACTTTCAGGTTTAGCAGCCCGCCAGCGTAGAGCGCAATGTCCTGCACCGTTTCGGCGTCAACACGGAAACGCGGACCGCGTGCGAGCAGTTTGTTGTAAGGATCTTTCTGGTAAAGCTCAGGCGTGACGCGCGAACTCTGTTTGTAAGTCGCCGACGCAGTAATCAGCCGATGCATCGCTTTGAAACTCCAGCCGCGGTCCATGAATTCGCAAGCGAGCCAATCCAATAATTCGGGATGCGATGGCGTTTCTACGCGGGTGCCGAAATCCTCTGGCGTAGTTACCAGGCCCTGCCCAAAATACGTTTGCCAGATGCGATTTACCATTACGCGCGCAGTGGTGGGACTGTTGCGATCGACGATCCATTGCGCGAGGCCAAGCCGATTCAACGGCGCGTTAGCCGGAAGCGGATGCAAGAATGCAGGGACGCCGGGCTCCATCTTTTCGGCGGGCCGCTGCCAGTCGCCGCGTTTCCATAAACGCGTTTCGCGCGGATCGGTGCGTTGTTGGAGCGCGAGCGTCGTCGCAGCGTACGGCCAATTGGTGAGCACCTGATCGACCTTTTTGGCGAATGAAACGTCGCGATATAAGAACGCCGTAGCTAACTTGCGCTGCTGGTCGGGTGTGCGTTGGCTGGCCGGGATAGCAAGAATGTTCCGTTGCGCGGGTGTGAGCGGATCGACCTTCAAGGGCGTGGTCTGCGTTGTGGCGCTGATGCGAAAACGTCCGAACGCGTGCGAATCGAGGCCCGTGTCTTTATCGATCGCGCCATTGTGCCCATCGCCGTTGCTGTGCTTCTGATACACAGTAAACTTTAAGACCGTTCCGCCTGGAAAACCGGAGATCGGCTGCTCAGTCTCGAAGACGGCGCGATGTTCGCTGTTGCGGCGAACAGGTACGCTAGCGGCAGTCCAGCCGCCTTTTTCGGTGTCGCCGTCGATTGCTTTTGCAATAGGGAAGCCCGGCGCTTCCATGTCGGCAATCGTGCCTCGGAATTTAAGCTTATTAGTAACGGTTGGATTCTGCAGCGCGTAAGCCTCGGCCGTGAACTCTTTCAGCAGGAAACTTCCGCGGGCGACCAGGCCGGGCCCACCGTAGGGCAGATTCGGATGCATGAGCGCTTCGATGCGAAAGCCTGTGATATTTGTGAGCGTCGTTTCCGTCCAGACGTGAGTCACGGCGCCCGGCTTCACGTCACCGCCGCCGAGCAAAGAGCCATCGCTCTGACGTTCGTATTTGGTGGCAAAATTGTGCCACTCACGCGGAATGAGCACGGTCCAATCCCCTGCGGCATCGCGAACGCTTTCCTCCCAAGCTGTTTGCTTTTCCGGATCTCGCGCCTTGTCCTCGAGGGCGCGAACTTTCGCGAGCAGGTCCTCACGCTGTTTGCGCTGCTCGGAGGTCGGGACTTCGATGAAAGGCTCGTCATCATTGTTGATGAATGAGAGCAGCCGAAAGTAGTCCTTCTGCAAAATGGGATCGTATTTGTGGTCGTGACATTGCGCGCAGGCGATCGTGAGCCCCAGGAAGCTCTTGCCGATCGCATCCATGCGATCAGTCAGTGCCTCGACGCGGAACTGTTCCGGCTCAATGCCGCCTTCCTGGTTGAGCATGGAATTGCGAAGGAAGCCGGTGGCGATGCGCTGTTCCACGGTCGGGTTCGGCAGCAAATCACCCGCAAGTTGCTCGATGGTGAACTGGTCGAAGCGCATGTCCTGGTTGAACGCCTGAATGACCCAATCGCGATACGGCCAGATCGAGCGGGCAGCATCCTTCTCGAAACCATTCGAATCCGCGTAACGCGCGGAGTCCAGCCAAATGCGTCCCCAGCGCTCGCCGTAATGAGGCGACGCCAGCAATCGCTCGACAAGGCGATCGTAAGCTTTCAGGTCGGTGTCAGCGATGAACTCGTCAACCTCCTTCACCGTGGGCGGCAGTCCGATGAGGTCGAGACTTAACCGGCGAATGAGCGTCACGCGATCCGCTTGCGGCGACAGGTGCAAGCCTTCCTTCTCCAAGCCGTGCATGACAAAACGATCGATCGCGTTTGCGACGCGCGGTTCATCCTCCACGTTGGGTTCAATAGGCTTAACTGGCGCCTTGAACGCCCAATGCGTTCCAGCCGCGCAGAGCGCGAGCGTCCCCGCGAGCCAAAGCCCAGCGACCCATTTCAAACGCGACGCCATAGCAGACCAATTTACTCAACGACCGCGCGCCGAACCAGCCCGAACTGCCCTGAGTTTCCCAATTGAACCGATGGCGCTTTACGCGCCAGGAGGACCGCGCTAAAAATCGGCCCATGAAAAGTATCTCTCGTCGCGAGGCACTGATTGCGGGAGCAGGAGCGATTCTTTCCGGATGTGCGACACATCCTTTTACAGGGCCGACCGGGAGCAGCGTGGCGGCGGAAAACGCGAAACCCGGCACGCGTGAGTGGATGTTGACGAATACGCGAATTGATCCGGCGACCAAGTATCGGTGTCCCTGGATCGAAGGCTATTGTTCGCAGACAAGCGTGAAGGCGGGGGAACGAATCTCATTTCATGTCAGCACGAATCCGGCGTCTCAATTTCGAATTGATATTTACCGCATGGGTTTTTACGGCGGCGCGGGTGGGCGGCTGATGCAGTCGGTGGGGCCGTTTCGGGGGGAGGTGCAACCGGATCCCCCGGTTGGCGCAAATCGGCTGCGACAATGCCAATGGGAACCGTGCCACACAATGACTATTCCGCGGGAATGGCTCAGCGGTGTCTATGTTGGGAAACTTACGAGCGAGCGCGAGAACCTTCAGAGTTATCTGATCTTCATCGTGCGGGATGATCGAAAGGCGGACTTTATCTTTCAATGCTCCGACACGACCTGGCAGGCTTACAACCGGTGGCCGAGTCAGTTCTCACTCTACGACGATGGAAAGAAGGTGTGGTATTGGGGACCGGACGTGCACATCAGCTTCGACCGCCCTTACGGTAAGTACTGCCAGATCCTCGATGCGCCACTCTCAACCGGGTCGGGCGAATGGTTCCTGTGGGAATTCCCGCTGGCGTACTGGATGGAATCGCAAGGGTATGACGTCACCTACATCTCAAATGTCGATTTGCATCGCGATCCAAAGTCGCTGCGACGCGCGAAAGGCTTTTTGTCAGTAGGACATGACGAATACTACTCTATTGCAATGTTTAATAATTTACAGGCGGCGATCCGGAACGGGCTGAATGTCGCGTTTTTATCGGGCAATTCCGTTTGCGGACGGATCGAGTTCAAAGATGCGAGGCATCGCATTTTGACGCGCGTGGATCGTTTCGGTCCGCTTGATCCGCGGGAGATTGAAGATTTTCCGGAGATGAAACGCTTTCCATGGTCGAGCCCAAACGAAAACACGTTGATGGGCGCACGCAGCGTGTACCCAGTGACCGGCGGCGCGGACTGGATTTGCACGAGGCCCGAGCATTGGATTTTTGCGGGCACGGGCATGAAACAAGGCGAGGGTATTCCGGGGTTGGTCGGTTGGGAATTTCACGGGGATCCGGCCGCGATCCCGGGTTTGGAAGTGGTCGCGAGCGGCCCGACGAAAAGCGGCCGGGCCGAGGGGATATTCACCGCGACGGTTTATCCGGGCCCGAAAGGGAACTTCGTCTTCAATGCCGCGAGTTGCTGGTGGGCGGACGGTATTTCCGAACCGCCGGGTTATGTGCGGCCGGCCGTTTACACCACGCCCAAAGGGCCCGACCGGCGGGCGCAACAAATCACACGCAATATTCTGGAACGGATGCGCGGGCGGGCTTGAAAAGCGGAAAGGGAAGAGGGACGGTTCAACGTTCGGCGGTCAGCCGCGTGATGCGTGAGGGCTCTGCCCAATCGGCTAGAACTTGCCGACGTGGCCGTCGGAGAAGACGATGAATTTGCTGCCATTGGTGCCGCCGGAGTGGAAATTCTCGTAATCGTACATCAGCGGCTGCTTGTCCCGCCGCATATCCAGATAGCGGTTATTCATCATGTATTCCCATTGGTAGCTGGAACCTTCGCGCTCGAAGTAACCAAATTGGTCCTTCGGGCAGCGGAAAACGCTGACGCCTTTCGGCATATTGTTTGTGTTATAGCCCACATAATAAGCCAGCACGTGTGTAATGGGCGGAAGAGCGTTGGTCGGATCAACTGGTTGGCTTGGCAGCGGCTCTGCGGCCGGGAGGCGTCCCTCGTGGTCGTCCGCATATGAAAAAATTGCAAT
>DATENK010000605.1:0-6903 GCA_035275085.1 Verrucomicrobiia bacterium
TCGGGTTCCGGATTGGCGATCCAAATCAATGGCGCTTGAAGCAGAGCCTCGCTGGCGGCGGCGCATTGATGGACGTTGGAATTTATGCCCTGCAGGCCGCGCGGTATGTGGCAGGCGAAGAACCGATTGAGATTAGCGCAACGGAAACCAAAACCGATGCCGTGAAGTTCAAGGAAGTGGATGAATCGATTGTGTGGTCGATGCGGTTCCCGAGTGGTGTGATCGCAAACTGCGGCACAACCTATCTGGTGAATGGTATGAACCGTGTGTGGGCGGGCGCCGAAAGCGGCTGGTTTCAACTTGATCCGGCATACAGTTACGGCGGACTCAAAGGCCGCACCAGCAAGGCTGAACTTGATTTGCCACAGGTGGACCATTTTGCAACCGAGATGGATGACTTTGCGAATTGCATTTTGAGCCGACGGCCATCGAAAGTCTCAGGCGAGGAAGGCCTGCGCGACTTGAAACTATTGAGCGCGATTTATCAATCCATTCGCGAAGGAAAGGCAATCAAAGTATGAGCACAGTGATTTATCCGCGCAGCCCGCGCGAAATGATGGACGGGTGGGTGCACTTGCCGCGTTTTGTGGACAAGATTCGCCTGCACCTTGCGGGCAAACTGCCGCCGGATTTCCAGGAGAATTTCACGAAGGGTTTTGATGGGTCGTGGTTGCGCGCAGCAGGCGTAACCGCTGAACAGGTGATCGAAGTGGTCAAGAATAGCATCACCGACGGCGAGGTCTGCGATTGGGTGCGCAAGAATGTCAAGAAATCGGGCGCGGAGAAGTCCGTGTTCAACAATTTCGTTTTGAACCGCGGCACCGAACCTGACCCCGAACTGCAGGCACGGCTTAAAATGCGCAAAGAACAAGCAGGTTTGGGTCAGCGCGCCGACATTAAGACCTTCGTCGATTACATCGATGCTGATGAAAAGCGGATCTAGGATCAGAGAAACTGCTAAAGTTGGTTCAGAGTTTGCTGATAATCAGGGGATGAAGCAGCGAATCCTAGTGGTGGATGACGAGCCGCAGATGCGAGAACTGCTTAGCATGTACCTGACCCAGAAGGGGTTTCAGGCGAACGTCGCGGGAAGTGCAGATGAGGCTTTGCGTAAAATCCGCGAGAAACCGGTGGATTGCGTGGTTTTGGACATTAACCTCGGCGGAGAGGATGGGCTGCAAATATTGGCTAATTTGAAGGCATTTGACCCAAAATTGAGGGTCATCATGCTGACGGGGATGGGCTTTGTGGAAGATTTTCTGCAGGAGGCGCAGCAAAAGGGGGCGGACGGCTACGTCAGCAAAGAACTGCCCTTGGATGAGTTGGTGCTGGCGCTTCACAAGGCGCTCGGAACGAAGAAGCGCACTGAAGCCGCTGCGGCGTAAGAGAAGGTTACACTGGCGAACTTCCTGATACGCCTCGTGGCCTAATTGCAAACGGTTTGCAAATAGACTTGTCAGCTGTATGTTGGGGTCATGAGACAACTTTGGCTGGCGGTGTTCGTCGCCTTTGTCGCTGCCGCGCACGCCGCCGAAGGCCGCAAGCTGAAAGTGCTCACCAGTTTCCTCCCGGTTTATTGCTTCACTGTAAATGTCGCCGGTGATCGCGCGGAAGTACAGAATCTGTTACCGCCGGGTGCGAGTCCGCATGATTTCCAATTGTCCCCTCCTGACGTCCGAAAATTTAACGGGTCTGACTTACTAATCGCGAACGGCCTCGGGGCCGAACCATGGCTAGAGAAACTTGTGCGACAGACGGGCAAACAAAAGCAAGTCGTACTTATGTCGACCGCCCTTGAGAAAGGAACCAACCCGCATATTTGGCTGGATCCGGCGCTGGCGGCACGGGCGGTGACAAACATCCTGCGCGCGTTGCAGGCCGCTGACCCAGCCAATGCAGAAGCATATGCCGCAAATGCCACCACGTTTGTGGAGCGTTTGTACGCGTTGGATCGCGATTTTGAGTGCGCGCTTGCGCCGCTGAAGGGAACTTCGATCATCACCTATCACGACGCTTTCCCACATTTGGCGCGCCGTTATGGATTGCACATCGCAGCCGTGGTGGAAGAAACGCCAGAGGTGCCACCGGGGCCGCGGCATCTAGCAAAGTTGCGACAGATCATTCAGCGGGAAAGTGTGAAAGCCATGTTCACTGATGCCGAACATCCGCAAAGATTGGCGGAACAACTGGCGGTGGATTTCGGCGTCCGCATCGCGGCGCTTTATACGATTGAGAATGGGCCACTGAGTCCGGGTGCGTACGAAGACGCGATGCGGAAGAATTTGAGGGTGCTGACGAATACGTTGAGTGACCATGCATCTGCGAACACCAAATAGCGCTGAACCGCCGGCCATTGAAGTCAACGACCTCCGCTTGACGATCGGCAATGTGCCGATCCTGCAGGGCGTAAACCTTAAAGTTCCCGCGGGACGGCTAGTCGCGTTGATCGGGCCGAATGGTGCTGGCAAAACTACCCTGCTCCGCTGCATGCTCGGTTTGCAGCGAGACTATTCCGGGGAAGTGAAGTTGTTCGGGCAAACGCAGCTCAAACGCGTGCTGCCGCGGATTGGCTATGTGCCGCAGCGGCTCAACCTGGAACGCACGTTTGTGTTGAGCGTGCGCGAATTTCTGTGTTTACGCCTGCCGCAGACGCGCTCGTGGTTCTGGCACTCGCATCGAAGCAACGACGCTGCCCTGCGGGCTTCGCTCGCGGAAATCGGCGTCGAGTCGCTGCTGGACCGTCCCCTCGCGAACCTCTCCGGCGGCGAATTGCAACGTGTGTTGATAGCTTACAGTTTGTTGACAAACCCCGATTTGCTGCTGCTGGATGAACCGACCGCCGGCGTTGACCTTCCCGGCGAGCAAACGTTTTATGACTTGATCGGCGAAATTCACAAGAAACGAGGCATTACCGTCATGCTCGTATCGCACGATCTCTCGATGGTCTATCGGCACGCCGATTGGATTTACGCGCTCAATGGCGTGATTTGCTGCGAAGGCCCCCCGCAAACCATCATGAACGCCGAATCATTAAAGCAGGCCTACGGAATTCATGTGTCGCCCTATGGGCATCATCATGGGCACGGCCACGACCATCATCACCACTAATGAAAGTTCCAAATCCCAAGCTCCAAGTTCCAAAGAAGCTGCAAATCCCGAATCGCAAATTCCTGGAGCCGCTTGGAGCTTGGGATTTATTGGGAATTTGGAACTTGGATCTTGGAATTTATGTTTAGCGAACCCTTCATGCAGCGCGCGCTCATCGCGGCCCTGTGCCTGGGGCCGCTGTGCGCGTTCCTGGGCGTGTTCGTCACCGCGCGCCGCATGGCATTTTTCAGCGACACCATTTCCCATGGCGCGTTAACCGGCGTAGCGATCGGGTTATGGCTGGGTTTCGCGGATCCGACGATTGCGTTGATCGGCGTGAGTTTGCTGGTGGCGGGCGCGATTTTTTGGCTAAAGGAGAAAACCGATCTGCTGACGGATACAATCATGGCGCTGCTGCTGTCGGGATCCGTTGCGCTGGGGATTATTATCCTAAGTCTGCTCAAACGCAGGCCTGGGGACATCCATAATTATCTCTTTGGCGATATCTTCGCGATCCGGTGGTGGGAAGTTCGCCTCATTCCGTCCCTGGTGCTGGTAGTTGGCATTGGACTGTTCGTGATGCTTAACAGAGTCAGTTTAATAACGGTTCACGAAGACCTTGCGCACGTCAGCGGCGTGCCTGTGCGGTTTATGAACTTTCTATTCATCGTGGTGCTGACGTTGACGGTCGCTGTCACGATTCGGCTGCTTGGAATCATATTGGTGACGGCCCTTATTGTAGTTCCGCCGGCCGCTGCGCGAAACTTGAGCCGCAACTTGCGGCAGCAAATCGTGCTCAGCATTGTGTTCGGTTTGCTGGGTGCGTTTAGCGGGACGGCTCTGTCTTACCGACTCGACCTGCCGTGCGGCCCCGCGATCGTTATGGCCTGTATCATTCTGTTTATGGCTTCCCTGCTGCCGCGCACAGTATTGCGCGCTCGGCCTGTATGAAACACAAGCATGAGCAACCAGACTTGCCCGATCTTGCGCGGAAGCTGCGTCGTGGCGACCGGAAGCTCACTGGGCCGCGGCAGGCAATTCTCGATGTCCTCCGGCGGAAGCGAGGGCCGTTGAGCATCAGAGAAATTTTCTCTGCGTTGCCCGCAGGGGATTGCGATCTGGCGACCGTTTATCGGTCGATGCATCTGCTGGAAAGCCTGCACATGGTCAAACGGTTCGATTTTGGCGATGCGGTGGCGCGTTTCGAGTTACTCACGGAAGGCGACGACGGTCACCACCACCATCTGGTGTGCACGAACTGTTCAGATATCGTCGAACTGGAGGAATGTTTCCCCGAAACGTTGGAAAAAAGCATCGCCTCGCGCAGCGGCTTCAAACACGTCACGCACAAATTGGAATTCTTTGGACTCTGCCCGCGTTGTCAGTAAAGTGCTGACATATGCGATGGTTCATTTTTCTTTTGCTCGCCTTTGCCGCAACCGCTCGCGCCGAAATCGTTTCCAAACCGATCGAATACAAGGAAGGCTCTACGACCCTGGAAGGCTGGTGGGTCCACGATGATGCGCTCCAGGGTAAACAGCCTTCGGTGCTCGTAGTCCATCAATGGAAGGGCCTGAGCGACTACGAAAGGAAACGCGCCGAGATGCTTGCCAAGCTCGGTTACAATGTGTTCGCCGTCGACATTTATGGCAAGGGCATTCGGCCAAGTAATCCAAAAGACGCCGCTGCCGAAGCGGGCAAATACAAGAGCGATCGCGCATTGCTTCGCGCCCGCGTCAACGCCGGTCTGGAGCAACTCAAGAAGCTTGCGCCTACGGATCCCAAGCGCATTGCTGCCATCGGTTATTGCTTTGGAGGGACGACCGTCCTCGAACTCGCCCGCAGCGGCGCGGAAATCGTCGGCGTGGTTAGCTTCCATGGTGCGGTTGGCCCTGCGGGCCCCGCAAAGCCGATCAAGGCCAAAATCCTGGCGCTTCATGGCGCAGACGATCCTTTTGTTCCCCCGGACGAAGTGAAAGCTTTCGAGGATGAAATGCGGAAAGCCGGCGCTGATTGGCAACTCGTGGCCTACGGCAGTTCAGTGCATTCGTTTACCGATTGGACGGCCGGCAACGACAACGCCAAAGGCTCGGCATATAACGAGAAGGCGGACAAACGCTCGTGGGAGGCCATGAAGCAATTTTTTGCTGAAATCTTCCATTAGGGCGAGTTGCGCGCTCACGGCTAATGGCCGAGGTTGTGGCGGTGGTCGGGGCGATTCGCAGACATGGGCGATGAAATTGAACGGCTCCGCGAACAAAACGCTGAGCTTGAGCGGGAATTAGCCGAGCGCACCGCAGCGCTCGCGGCCGTTCAACATGAATTCGATCACTTCGCCTACTCCGTGTCTCATGATTTGCGCGCCCCGCTTCGGCACATCACGGCTTTTGCCGCAATTCTCGAACGCATGGGCCTCGCCACGCGGGAGGAGAGCGAACGTTCCGCCGTGCAGGCGATCAGGGAAGCCGCTAATCGCATGAATCAGCTGATCGACGATCTTTTGCGATTATCGCGTGCCGGCCGCGCCGAACTGCATCGCGCCCCTGTGCCGTTGCATGACGTCGTTCGCCAAGCGCAGAACGATCTCGCTCCCGAAGCACTCGGCCGCAAAATCAATTGGCACGTCGGAGCGCTGCCAACCGTCGATGGTGACCCAACGCTGCTCCGGCAGGTATTCGTCGCACTGCTGAATAACGCTCTAAAATTCACCCGCACGCGCGATGCGGCCAAGATCGAAATCGGAGCGCGCGAAGAACCCGAGCGCTGGGTGGTTTACGTCCGGGATAACGGCGTCGGCTTCGATCAAAAATTCGTCGGCCGGCTGTTCGGAATTTTTCAGCGTCTACACAGCGAACGCGAATTCGAAGGTACCGGAAGCGGTTTGGCCGTGGTCAGAAAAATCATCGCGCGTCACGGCGGAGAAACCTGGGCTGAAGGCCGGCCGAACGAAGGCGCGACGTTTTATTTTTCGCTCTCGAAAGGTTAGGACCCGCAGCATATCGCCGCGCGCTGCCACTGCCAGTCCAAAGGTCCACCGCTTGCAAATCCGCCAAGCGACCGTATGTTATCCCGAGTTCTCCGTCGCTGAGTGTATGGATCACGGTTTTTATGTTGGTGCCACATTTCGGGACACGACGGAAAAGGAAACCACGCGTAAGTAGTTGCGGGACAACGCCTTACGAGGATGATGGCCGGCAATTTTTGACTTCCAGAAATGGCTGGGCCAGCTTGCGTCAGGCATGTTTTCAGAAAAAAGCGAGGTTGCACAATTAGGTAAGCGCGAGTAATAACCGACAGTTTGTTCATGGGCAAAGCATTGATTATAGCGGAAAAACCCTCGGTGGCGGCCGATATTGCCAAGGCGTTGGGCGGCTTTTCCAAGGAAAAGGACTACTTTGAAAGTCCGGAATACGTGCTTTCCTCAGCCGTCGGTCACCTGGTTCAGTTGGCAGTACCCGAGGGGCATGAAGTCAAGCGCGGCAAATGGAGCCTGGCGAACCTGCCGGTGATTCCGCCGCATTTCGATTTGCTGCCCATCGAGAAATCCCAGGACCGCCTCAAGCTGCTGGCCAAGCTCATTAAACGCAAAGACGTGGACCTGCTGATTAACGCTTGCGACGCCGGCCGTGAAGGCGAACTGATATTCCGCTACATCGTCCGTTACGTCGGCAGCAAAAAACTGATCAAACGTCTCTGGCTGCAATCGATGACGGCTGGCTCAATACGCGACGGCTTTAAAGCTTTGCGCGATGACCGTGAACTGCTTCCACTGGCTGATGCCGCGGTATCCCGCTCAGAAGCGGATTGGCTGGTCGG
>DATENK010000606.1:0-2707 GCA_035275085.1 Verrucomicrobiia bacterium
ATAATCCGCTCCATCTGCGAAGCCGTACGAAATTGCATTGGCCAAAGATCGACATACCCGGGCGGCATTTTCATCGTCGAGATTGTAAAAGATGCGGCCAGTCGTTTGGGTGATCAGCTGCGCGAAAACTCGCTCGATTGCGTTGAGATCAGCATAAAAATCCAAATGCTCTTCCTCGATGTTGAGAATCAAGGTGTGCTCAGGTCGGAAAAGCGCGATGGTGCCGTCGCTTTCATCTCCTTCGGCGACGAAATACTCCCCGCGCGAATCCCAGTGCGCATTCGTGCCAAGAATCGGAATTTCTGCGCCGACATAGTGGCACGGATGCAGGCCGCCTTCGCGCAATACGTGGGCGGCCATGGAAGAAGTTGTGGTTTTGCCGTGCATGCCCGCGATCAGGATGCCGCGTTTTCCCCGCATGATTGCCGCCAAAGCTTCTGCCCGGCGAACCATTGGTTTTCCGTCACTACGCGCGCTTAAAAGAATGGGGTTGTCGCTCTTGATTGCAGAAGAATAGACGATGAGATCGGCGCTTACGGCTTCCTCGGGTCGATGCTGCTCACGAAATCGCAAACCGAGCCTCTGCAGCCGATCGATTTCCATCGTACTAACCTTGTCCGAGCCGCTGACTGCATGACCAAGCTCAATCAAAAGTGCAGCGATACCACTCATCCCGCTCCCAGCGACACCCACCAGGTGGATTCGGTGACGCTCGCGTGTCAGAAAAGCTGGAAGATCAAGCGGCACAGCCCGCTCGCTCTTGGGGACGGGACCCGTCCACGGCGGAGGACGCTCTGATGCATCGCGTTCTTTAGAGGCGGGCTTCATGAGTCGTGTATCTTTCCATCGTCGTAGCCACCCGGCCGGCTGCGTCCTTCGGCGCAAGCAGCGAGGAATTCACAGCCATCTGTCGAAGCCGGTCCGGGTCGTCTATCAACTCCCGAATTTTTTTCGCCAGTAACTCACCAGAGACCTCGGATTCCTTGAGAAGAAACGCCGCCTGAACGCGAGCATAGATCTCGGCATTGCGCGTTTGATGATCTTCGGCTGCATACGGGAAAGGAATCAGGATGCCTGGTAGAGAAAAAGCGGCGAACTCCGCCAGACTGGCAGCCCCTGCTCGCGCAACGACTAGATCGGCAGCGCTGTAGGCTTCTTCCATGCGATGATGAAAGGCAGCGATATAGGCGGAAATGTTTTCGCGCCGATAATTGTCCGCAACCAAACGTTCGTCGCGCACACCGGAAAGATGAATGACTTGCAGCGGAGCATCTTTTAGAAACGGCAACGCTTTGATCATTGCCTGATTAATACCGCTGGCGCCCTGACTGCCGCCCATGACAAGTACTGTCACGAGATCGTCCCGCAGCCCGAGCTTTTGACGAGCCACGGTTTGATCCAAACGGATTAACTCGGTCCTGACTGGCGTGCCTGTCACTTCCGTATTGGTCTTTGGAAAGAATGGCGCGCATTCCTGAAAACCAAGCATTACCGCTCGGACCAGACGCGCGGTCAGGCGGTTGGCTTTCCCAGGGATGGCGTTCGATTCGTGAATAAAGGTTGGAATACCCCTGATCCGACCGGCTAACACCGGGGCGGTGGAAGTGAATCCGCCCATGCCAAGAACCACCTGAGGCTTGAAAGTCTGATAGATCGATCGGCAAAGCGCCAGGCTTTCGTAAAACCGCCGAAGGAAACCAAAAAACGCCGGAGAAAACGGAGACGGCAATCCGACAGTTGGCAATTTTTCCACTCGAAAACTGTCGCGACCGGACAAAGCGAGAGCATCGATGTCTTTCTCTGAGACCAACAGCATTACTTCATGTCCTCGATCGCGAAGCACTTCTGCCACCGCGATACCCGGAAAAAGATGTCCACCAGTTCCGCCGCATGCGATCACTGCATTCATAAGATCTGATCCTTCACCTCCGACGTGTTCGACTCATACATTTCTATCATTGCACGGATGCTAAATTCGAGGTGTTACCCGGACCCGCATGGCTACCGGTTTCTCGTGCGGCGGCTCAAGAATTCCCTGGCGATAAATGTTCAGCAAAAGACCGATGCCGAACATGCACGCGACCAGATTTGAACCACCATAACTAATGAACGGCAGCGGCAATCCCTTGTTGGGCAGAAGCGACGTGGTAACACCAATGTTGACCGCCGCTTGCAGTGCCAGCAGGGAGACGATACCACAGCCAAGCAGCAAACCGAACCGGTCCTTGGCGTGCAGGGCGATCATGATTCCGCACACAATGATGATCACAAACAACAGAATCACCAGGAGACTAAACCGCAGGCCCAGTTCCTCGCCAATAATGGGAAAAATGAAATCAGTATGTGCGTAAGGCAGATAAAGCATTTTTTGTCTGCCATTGCCGAGCCCAAGTCCTTCCATCCCCCCGCTCCCCCATGCAATCAAAGCCTGCATTTGCTGCACGCCGGCATCATCCTTGTAATTTTGGGGATCAAGGAACGCGGAAAGCCGTCCCATCCGTTCGGAGATTTGGCTGGCAACAAAAAGGAGCGAGCCAAGGGCGGCGAACGAAATCATCCCGAGCCAAAGTGGGTTTGTTCCTGCAACAAACATAACAACGAACGCAGCCGTGCCGAGCAAAGCTGTGGTTCCGAGGTCGACTTCTCCAAGAACAAGTCCAGCGGGTATGCCAATGATTGCCAGGGGAAGAATCAGTCCAAAAAGAAT
>DATENK010000607.1:0-7680 GCA_035275085.1 Verrucomicrobiia bacterium
CTTGCAGATCCTCCAAATCCAAGCTCCCTCACTCGCCGGTGCTCTCTTGAATTGGAAACCTCTCAACCTCTCTCTCGCCCATCACGCGTACTTGCCAAAACCATATCACAGGGGTCACGATCTACCCAGATATCCCTAAAACTATGAGCGATTCCCGCTCGCTGCGGCGTTAGCCATCCTTTAAAACTCACGCGTGAATCTACCGGCAACAGGTAGCCGACCGCGCGAAGTCTCGGCGCAGCAATGGCGCTCCGGCATTGCCGCGTGGCTCGGGTGGACCTTCGACGGCCTGGACATGCACCTTTATACGCTTGTTGCGGCCCCTTTTGTGGCCGAGTTGCTCGGGGCCACCAGCACCACCGACCCTGCGGTGGGACGCCATGCCTCGATCATCCAGGCTGCGTTTCTCGTCGGCTGGGCGCTGGGCGGCGGGTTCTTCGGCCGCATCGGTGATCGTCTCGGCCGCAGCCGCGCGCTGTCGCTTACCATCCTCACTTATGCACTCTTCACTGGACTCTCATTCTTTGCGCAAACGTGGTGGCACCTGCTGATCTTTCGCTTCCTGTCCGCTCTGGGCATCGGCGGTGAATGGGCGGTCGGCGCCGCACTGCTCTCTGAAACATGGCCTAAGCGCTGGCGTCCATGGATCGCGGCCGTGCTCCAAACAGGGGTGAATCTCGGGATTCTCATCGCTGGCGTTGCGAATCTGATCATGGCCAGTCATCCGCCACGCTATTTATTTTTGGTCGGCGTCCTGCCGGCCTTGTTGGTTTTGTGGATTCGCAAGTCCGTGCCCGAGCCGGAGGAATGGCACACAGCCAAAACCGCCGCACGCGGCCGCGAGCCGGCGATCAGTGATCTCTTTCGTGGCGATGTTCGCCGCACAACCATTCTGGTTATGGCCGTGTGCGCGACGTCATTGACGGCGCATTGGGCGTTCATGTTCTGGCATCTGCAACACCTTCGAAACTTGCCCGACGTGCTCGGATGGGCGGCACAGGCTAAGAACGCCCTTGCCAGCAAGGCACTCTATTTTGTGATGGTTTCATCCATGGTCGGCAATTTCGTTGCCGCCGCGTTGGCGCGCGTGTTCGGATTTCGACGAACCATCGCTTGCTTCTGTATTGGTTATTTTTGCGCGATGACTTCCACCTACATCGTGCCGCGCGATTACCCGTCGCTGTTATGGTGGTTCGCCGCCTGCGGCTTCTTCCAAGGCGTCTTCGCGCTGTTCACCATGTACCTCCCGCCGTTGTTTCCCACCCTACTGCGGACAACTGGCGCCGGGTTCAGCTATAACATCGGCCGCATCCTCGCCGCCTTTGGCACCATCTTCTTCGGTCTGTTCGCGAAAGTTGGGGATTACCGCTTGACGCTGCTTTACGCCGCCATCCTTTTTGTCCCCGCCGCGGCGGTGGCTATGTTCCTGCCGGAACTAAAGACCGAAGCCCAAACACCCTCGTCAGAACCGGCCGATTAGGGTACGCTGCCTTCCGCAGCAGAGATGAAAGTTAAGCTGGCATATGGCGAGAGCCACCTGGCGGTAGAATTGCCAGACGGGCGTACAACGGTGATTGAACCGTCGGATATCGCCGGTCTGAAGGATGAGCGGGCGGCAATTTTTCAAGCACTCAATAACCCAACCGGCGCAAAACCACTGCGCAATTGGATCAAGGCTGGTGACCGCGTAGTAATTTCGTTCACCGATATTACGCGTGCCACTCCCAATGAGCGCCTAATTCCATGGCTGCTGGAATATCTCCGCGATGTGCCTCGCGAACAAATCACACTGATCAACCAGCTTGGCACGCATCGCCCCAATACAAGAGCGGAACTGGAAAAAATGCTCACGCCCGCGGTCGTGGCCATTTACCGCGTCATCAATCACGAACCGGACAACGAAAAAGCGCTCGTGCAATTCGGCACCATGCGCGATGGCACGCCCGCGCTGATCAACCGCCATGTCGCCGAAGCGGACGTGCGTATTGTCACCGGCTTTATTGAGCCCCATTTCTTCGCCGGTTTCAGTGGTGGCATCAAAGGGATCATCCCCGGCACGGGCGGGCTCAAAAGCGTCATGAGCAGCCATGGCGCGAAAAACATTGGAGAGCCAAATGCCACCTTCGGCATTATCGACGGGAACCCGCTATGGGAGGAGTTGCGCGATGTCGCCCTCCGTGTCGGTGCCAGCTTTCTCCTGAACGTCACGCTCAACGAACGCCGCCAGATCACCGCCGTTTTTGCAGGAGACATCATCAAGGCGCACAAGCTCGGTACGGAATTCGTTCGCAAATCCGCCATGCAGCCCTTCAAGGAAGCCTTCGACGTGGTGGTCACCACCAACAGCGGTTATCCGCTCGACATGAATTTGTACCAAGGCGTCAAAGGCATGAGCGCCGGGGCGCGCGTGATCAAACGGGGCGGCACGCTCATCCTCGCTTGCGAATGTCGGGAAGGCGTGCCTGCCCACAGCCCACTCGACAAACTTCTGCGCAGTGCCTCGAGTCCCGAAGAAATTCTCGCGATGCTGGCGACACCAGGGTTCCGGCGTCCCGAACAATGGCAGGCGCAGATCCAGGCACTGGTCCAGCGCAAAGCCAAAGTCCTCGTTTACAGCTCATTACCGGACGAGGTCATCCGCGCCTGTCATCTCGAGCCCTGCCACGACATTGCCGCTGCGGTGATCGCGGCCGGGCCCAGCGCACGTATCGCTGTCCTTCCACAAGGCCCTCTGACAATCCCCTATCTCGCACATCCATCTCAAACTTAGATTGGAGCATTGGAGCGCCGACAGCCTGTCCGCGCTTGCGCGCCCCGGAAAACCTAAGCTGCCGTCTGCGAATACCGTCGCGCCTGCCGTTTCAAAGGCAACTTCGCCGCCTCGCCATGGTTAGGTTCATCAGCGATATACTTGCGCAAATACTCGGGCTTATCATTCCGCCCGCCGCGCTGATAATCCCTCCAAAGAATATTTGCGCACATCTCTTTCTCACGGCCCAATTCAATCGTCAGGTACTCAAACAACAGCTCACCCAAACGTGCCAATGCGATGCTATCCGTGCGCCCAACCTTCCCGAAGAGCCAATCACTAAAACGCATGAACCCGGCGAACGCTGAACCTTCGCCCCAAATTAACGCTGTGCTTTCGATAAAGTTCCCGCTGTTCCCAACGAGGTCCCAATACCGCGAAAAACGTCGCAGCCGCTGCATCGTCGCAAAATCAATCAACCGATTCTGCAAAATCTCGTACGGCGCGTTTGGGTTATAGACCATCTGCCACTCGGCGTCGTGGCGCACAATGGGCGTGCCGCGCAAGCGTTTTAGCATCCCGACCTGAATTTCATGCGGGTTCAAAGCGACCAGACGATCAAAGCCTTGTCCGAAGCTCTCCACCGATTCGCCGGGTAACCCAACGATGAGGTCCGTGTGCAAATAAACGCCGGTTTCGCGCCGCAGAAAGCGCAAGTTGTCCTCCAGCTTGGCAAAGTCCTGTCGTCGCGAGATCAGGCCGCATACTTCCGGATTGAAGGACTGGATGCCGATCTCAAATTGCAGTGCGCCGGGCGGAAATTTCCGGATGATCTCGCGCAACCCATCCGGCAAACGGTCCGGGATCATCTCGAAATGGAAAAATAAACCCGGCTGGTATCGATTGAGGAAAAATTCGAGCAACGTTTTGCTCGTGTTCAGGTTCAGGTTGAAGGTTCGGTCTACGAATTTGAACTGCTTCACTCCGCGATCGAGTAAGTTCTGTAATTCTTTCAGCAGCGCGGGCAATGGGAATTGCCGCACCGGAATGTCCAGCGATGACAGACAAAACTCGCACGAGAACGGACAGCCACGGGACGCCTCCACATAAATCACGCGATGCGCCACATCCTTCCCATCGTAAAGTTCGTACGGCAGAATCAAACGCGCCACGTCGGGCAACTCCGCCGCCACAACTTTTCCTTCAGGACGGAGCGCGGATCTGTGACCTGCAGCCGCTTCGTCGGCATCAAGCAATTCCCTGCAAAGCGCCCCAAACCTAAAATCTGCTTCTCCAGTGATGATGTAATCCGCAAGTTCGGTAATCCGCTGCTGCTCGATCTCATAACTAACTTCGGGCCCGCCGACGACCACAACCAAATCCGGTCGCAACCGTTTCAATGACGCGATCACCTCCGTCGTTGCCGCCACGTTCCAGATGTAAACGCCAAAGCCAACAATCCTCGGATTTTGCGCCGCCAGGACTTCCACAATATCCAGCGGCCGCTGGTTGATATCGAACTCCACCAATCCGGTCCGCGGCCGCAGATCACCCATGTTAGCCAGCAGATACCGCAGGCCAAAGGAGGCATGAATATACTTCGCGTTGAGGGTGGTCAGGACGATGTCCACAACTCCGAAGTTACTTGTGGGATTCGCAGTCGTAAAGCGGACACTCTTGTCCGCTTTCAGGACGAAATTTCCGACTCGCGCGGTGCAGGTTCTCCGGGGCGACTTTACGCAATGTTCATGCATGTTTCGGGGCATGCACCCCCCATATAATTCTGCCGATAGATGCTATAGACAAATATGCGCTGGTTTTACTTTGTGAAGTCAAAGAAAAGAGTGGCGCTCTGGGCGTCGCATTACAGCGGCCCAGGCGACGCCGACCAGGCATTTTGTGACTGCGTCCGCCTTTTTTATCCGGTCCCAACGATCCTCTACGACCGCGGCTTTCCCTTCTATAGCTATTACGCGTACCTCGCCAAAACCAAGCAGGAAGAAGAGGCGCCCGAACCTACACCCCACGTCCGCGTGCAGCTCTGATTTGAGCGTTTGGGTTTGAGCATTGAAGAAGGCGTCTAGGCCGCCTCCCAGTGGAAGTTGAAGCGACCGGTCGTCTCCAGGACTCTGCTCCGGCTGTTCCGTTTGATAAAATTGAAATTCCGGTTTGGGCCGCTTGGCGGCAGGATATTGGTTGGATGAATGAAAGCCGGACAGACCAGGAATTCCTCCGGGAGTTTGTTGAACATGGGTCGGAAGCGGCATTTCAGCACCTGGTGGAACGCCATATCAATATGGTTTTTGCCACCGCGTTGCGCCGGCTGCGCGATGCTGGAGCCGCGCAGGAGATCACCCAAAATGTTTTTGTCGCGCTCGCGCGCAAAGCGGCTTGGCTGCGCGGCGAAGTTGGCCTGGCCGGATGGTTGCACAAGACCGCCGTTCTTGAAGCCCGTCAATGGTGGCGCGGCGAACTCCGGCGCAAAACCCGCGAAGAAACTGCGGTCGCACTCGGCACTACTATGAAAGCAGAAGATCGGCTCGCCGGGGAGGCCTCACCCTACCCATTTCTAGGCGCTTTGGACGAAGGGCTGTTGGAATTGCGCGAATCAGACCGCCAGGCGCTCATGCTTCGTTATCTGGAAGGTCGGAGCCATCGCGAAGTCGGCGCTCAACTCGGCATTGGCGAAGACGCCGCGCGCAAACGCATCGACAAAGCCCTGGACCAACTCACACGCTTTTTCCAGCGTCGCGGCTATGCTGTGCCCGCCGCGACTGCCACTGCAGCGGCGTTAAGGGGCGTCTCCGCGCATGGAGCGCCCACCGGCGCCTCCGTCGCAATCACCAAAGCGGCAGTGTCGGCGAGTGGCGCTTCGCTCGGCACGTTGGCGATTTATTTTGGGAAATTTATGGCACTCACAAAAACAGAAACGGCCCTGATCTGTCTTGCGGTCGCGGCAGCGCCACTCGCTTATGAGTGGCGTGCGGCCGCATCGGCACGGTCGGAAGAGAAATCCGTGCGCACGCAGTTGGCGCAGTTCGAGGATCAAATCAGGCAGCAACAACGCACGTTGGCACAAGTCCAGCGCCGGCTGCGCTCCACCGACTTTGCGTTGGGAGAAGCTCGCGCCATGGCCGTTCGCGCCAACTCAACGATGCCGGTATCACCCGACGCCCCACTTTATTTGTGGGACGAGAATTCTGATTACGTGCGCGTACCGAAGCAGATGCTGACCAATCTGATGCTGACGGCCAAGGCGCCGGACCGAGGCCGGATCACGCCGGAGCCGGTCTCGATCCGCAATGGCACCTTATCCAAACCGCTGGCGGAGGCGTTGGGTATGACGTCCGAGGACGAAGCGCGCGTACGCGAGAGCTTGCAAGCGTTCTATCGCGATTACCAGCAAGTGGAGCAAGCCTTCACTTATGTGACGAATGAGCCGATGCGCGAGTCGCTTGACCCG
Organism: Verrucomicrobiia bacterium; assembly: GCA_035275085.1. Lineage (GTDB taxonomy): Bacteria > Verrucomicrobiota > Verrucomicrobiia > Limisphaerales > DATENK01 > DATENK01. The sequence continues at coordinate 6,213 of DATENK010000607.1, forward strand.
ACCGAATCCTATATGCTGGTGACGGCGCGTTTCCCGGAGCAGGGGGAGATTTTTAAGCAACAACTCCGCGTCGCGCTTGAATCGACTCTCGGCAAGGAACGAACCGATCTGCTGTGGCAGCAGGCTACAGGAGAACTTCGAGAACAATTGAACGATTTTGGCGCACTTGAACGGCGGGAAAGCGTTGCCTTGCTGCTCAAGGAGAACCGGGTTGCGTATACCAAATCCGGCCAGCGCCCTGGCGAAAAGTATCCTGTGTACTCCTGGGCGAACACCATGCCGCTGGACCGCACGACTGTGCCCGATGTTTTTCGGCCGATTGTCGATGAATGGAAAAGCCGCTTCAAACTGGAAAACCTCCGATATGAATAACTTAACTTTTTTTTCTTTGGCGCTCGTTTCGGCCGGCGCCTTCTGGCTCAGCCAACGCAATGCGATCGAGGCTGCGCGGGCGAACCAGCGGGTCTTACACCAGGAATTGGCGATCGCGAGGCAAACGTTGGACGAAAACGGCGCGTCAATAACCCATACCGGGGAGACGCTTGCCTTGCACCGTCAGGAATTGGATTTGGCACGAAATGAGAGCGCCGCGGCTGTCGCAATTCAATTTGTCACGCCCGTTCCGCCGGACCCGGCCCGAGAAGGTTTTTGGCCAGCAGACAAGCCATATTGCTACTTGTCCAAGCAACATCTGGCCACCATCGGCTTCAACCCGTTTTCGGATAATGCCGCGCTGACATCCGAAGCGGCCACGCTGTTCGGGATGAGCGGGGTCGAACGCGCGGCCGTCGATGCTGCGTACGGACAACTACTCGAACGCACCCATGAATTGCATGTATCCAACGCTCAACTTGTCGAAACGAATGCCGCTGCGAACACTGAAAATCATCGTGAAATCACTTACCGGATCCCCGCATTAACCAACGAATTTCGTGAACTCCGCGGCACCTTCGCCAGCAGTCTTGAGCAGACGCTCGGGGATTCCCGCGCCAATGTTTTTCTCAACCGCGCCGACTCACAACTAGACAGCGTTTTCGGTCAATTCGGCAACGACGGCTTTACAATCAGATATTACGCCGACCGGAAAAGCGCAGGCATCGTCGAGCACCTCGTCGAACTCAAACGATTGGACGGTTACGCCAGCTACGGCTACCGAATCCGTTTTCCGATTGACGCATCCTCACCACTCCGGAAGTACCGCCACCTGATCGGCGATCAACCGCTGCTTGCCGTGCAGAATATTGGTTCAAATTAGTTATCGCGCTCTCCCGGCGGCGAAGGCTTTGTAGACGGAGATCAGGCGGGTGGCACTGAGGGTCTGCGCGGTTACCAATTGCTCCTGCAGGTTCAGGAGCGTGCGTTCGGCATCGAGAACGCTCAGATAATCCGCGATGCCGTCGCGGTAACGCTGGCGTGCGAGTTGAACGGCTTCGGCCGCGGCACGCTCGGCTTCGGTGAGATAAGCAAA
>DATENK010000608.1:0-12753 GCA_035275085.1 Verrucomicrobiia bacterium
CTGCGCGATCTCGTTCTCGTGATGCGGAAAGATCAGGTCCTCGCCGCCGAGATGCAGATCGAAGCTCGTGCCCAGAATTTTCATGCTCATGGCACTGCACTCGATATGCCAGCCTGGACGGCCTTCGCCCCACGGCGCGGGCCAAAACACATCGGCGTCCTCCGGCACGCGTGCCTTCCACAACGCGAAGTCGGCGACCGAATCCTTGGTGTATTCGTCGGAGCGCACGCGTTCGCCCGGCCGCATTTGCTCGAAGTCGATATGCGCCAGTTGCCCGTAACGGCAACCCGCTTCCTGGTATTTCGAAATGCCGAAATAGACCGAGCCGTCGGGGGCGCGATAAGCGATGCCGCGCTGAAGAAGTTTATCGATGATCTCGATCATCTCCGGGATGTGCTCGGTCGCCCGGGGGAGATGATGCGGCGCCAAGCAGTTCAGGGCTTTTAAGTCTTCCAGGAAGGCGTTCTCAAATTTGCCCGTGTACTCGCGCAGCGGCACTTTGGCTTCACGCACGCGCGCGATTATTTTGTCCTCTACGTCCGTGATGTTCATGACGTGGCGGACATTGAAGCCGCGGAACTCCAGGTAGCGCCGCACCAGGTCCGAAAATACGAATGTCCGAAAGTTCCCGATATGCCCGAAATCATAGACCGTTGGCCCGCAGCAGTACATGCCCACCTGCTCGCCCGCCGGATCCAGCGGCACAAAATCCACTACCGAGCGTGTCAATGTATTGAACAGCCTCACGGTTAAGCGCTGAAGGGTAAGCGAGGGCGTGTCCGGGCGTCAAGAAACCGGAATGAGAACTCAACGTTGTGGCCTGAAAGCCGTCACTTTGAAACTTTTGCAGTCGTTTGCGTTTTGTGGTGCGTATCCACTGAATCGCTGAACTTCACCCGATTGTCAGCATCGAACATTATTATTTGGAACACGGCGCCTTTGGTGAACTCCACGCGGTACCAATAGCACCGTTCATTGCCTTCCTTGGTGCGTTCGACCAGGCCAATTGAAATCAGCTCGCCAAGAGCTTTCAGGTTGGCCTGAATCTCCTTCTGCTTCTGCTTGTCCGAAATCGTTTTCCAAAATTCCGGCGCGTAATCCGCGGCCCGCATTTCGCCCCGGGCGGCATTCTCGAGCAGCCTCCGGAAGTGGGCGGTCACTTTCGGCTCAGGATCAGAACCCGCATGAAACGGCTCGGTGACGAAGCGCTTCATGCCCGCGAGCGGCCGTGGCGCTTGCTCCAATTGTTCGCTCATTTGCGGGATGTCGTAATAATGCGGGCCCTTCTTCAGTTCCAGCGCGAGGTTAAGTTTCAACTCCGCGTCTGAAGCCCGGAAAATAAGAATATCGCCGGACTTCAAATCGAATACGTTGGAGTACCTCGTCCCGAGCGGCTGGGCGCAGGCGCGCAAGATTTTAAAGCCGTTCGCCACCGTAGCTGCCGAAGACACGGCAAGCATCTGATACAGTGTGCGTTTTCCATAGCCGAACCCGAGACATTGATTTGAAGGATCGACGAACAACTTTCCGTCCTTCGCGCGGATCATCGCCGACGCGCCCGTCTTGTCTGCCACGAGAATTCTCGCGTAACCAAATCCGGGTTCGTAATGCCTGCGAAAGAACGCGACCGCCTCATCCAGCGTGGCGCAAGTTGCCAGCATGCGCTCAGCCGGATTTCCTTCAATGCGCGCCTGGTCAGGGTCCGCTTCCCACTTTTCATTCCAGCCGGCGACCCAATCGTAGGCGAGCCCTTCCGTGTTTAAACCGCCCTGGCCCCAACTGTTGTCGAAACCAACGTACGCGCAGCCATAACGCCGCTCGCTCGCCGGAACAAACCATATCCGGGTTATGGGGCTAAGCGCATCCTCGTTGTTGCAAAAGAGCACGCGATTGGTGTCAGTGAGCACGAAAATCGTGCAGGCCTGCGCCGACAAGGCCGCGAACCATAACCATCCGAATGCCAAATGCCGTTTCATAACCAAATCCCGATGATGGTTCCATACCAACCCCACCCCGGTGAGTAAAGGTGCATCCGGGTGAGCTTAGCAAGGGCGGTGGGATGTTGGAAAGCGGCGCAGGACTGCCGCATTCAACAACCTGTCGGAGTTCATGAAGCGCCCTGGACTACCGCAGTCCTCTGCCGCTTTGACGCCTCAGTTTCATCCTTCCGCTTACCACACCACCCCGATACGGGAGCCATTCTTGCGCGCCTGGTGTTCCCACTCGCGGATCGCTTTCTGGAAGATGCGAGCGGTGCGCGCAACGGTGGGGCGATCGAGTCGGCCGGAATTGTATTCGTCCGACAGGAAGACGAAGAGCTCCTGGATGATGTCCAGGCCCGTTTCCAGTTCGGCAACCGTGGTATCTGCGCGCGGCTGGCCCAAGCCCAACGCAAGGCCGCCCACATAATCGAACTGCGTGCGGAAATTGTGGAAATGGAAGGAGATGTTGTCGTAGTCGCGCCGAAAATCTTTATCGTCGTAATCAAAGGATTGGGCACGCTGCACCCAACTGTCCGTAGAGGTGCGGAGCAGCTTCAGTTGATTCTGCATCGTGAACGCGCCGTTGCGCAAGTTCTGCCCTAGTGTGGAGCCGACGAGAGCGGTCGGAGGCGGCCCGGAATGAAGTTCGGCGCGGGCGCGCACCGGCACAAGAAGCAAAAGGGCCGCCGCGGCGGCGAGCAAACGGCACCGCGAATAACGTTTTGGTGAGTTCATATTTTTAAGTGGGAGTGATGTGACCGATCGTTGGCACTGATAAGTTGTGATTGCAGCATTGGCTGGCGCAGGAGAGATCATTGTTATCTTCATAAATCATTTTTGGTGACTAAGGTGTGTTTCGTGCGGAGCAAGACTTCGCCGGCAATTTTTGATGCGGTCTGCTTAACGTTGCGGTCCAGGTCCTGGCTCGCAATGACGAAGCGCGCCGTTAGGCCGATGGGTCCGAGAACAATCATGGGCGCGCCCCCCGGCGCTTTGCCGCTGTCCGCGGTGGTAGTCAACTCGCAGAAGGGCTGAGGGGTACCTTGTGTCAGATCGTTAATATCCACGAGGACCTGCAAGTCTGTTTTGCCCGCCCCAAAACCAATCATGGCGCGTTGGAGTTGGTCGCCTTGATTGACCGTGGTGAACATTCCTCGCACAAGCCAACCTGACTTCGGCATCGGTTCGCCCTGCTTGAGCCGGCGCGCATTTAGTCCGGCCTTAGCGAGATCGTTCACCAGGGCCGCGCTCATCGCATTCACGATGTCACGCGCGAGAACCTCAGGATCTTTTGGCGTGCCGGGCAGCGGCGGGAGGAAGCTGCCAATCGGTCCGGGCACCCTGGGCAATGCTGGTAGAATCCCGCGATCGGGCTTAATCTTTGAAGGTTCAGCTTCAAAGTCCACGACATAAATCGCAGTAGGCTTTGCGGCCGGCGCAACCCCAACTTCGCGCCTACTCGATATCTTCGCCGTGCCGCATCCGCACAGGAGCGAGCACAATGCCAGTGACAGCAACACGACGGCCAACACCGCTTTCAGTTCTCTTCGATTCCATTGTTCTTCATTCATGCGGCTATTCATATCGCGCGCCTGCCATCCCTGAAAATAGTCCTTCGGTATTAGGAGGGATTTGTCCTCCCCCCCTGCGTGCTAATCCATACCCGGCCGCAGCAAAGCGCTCTCACTCCGCTTAGCCATCGGGGTCCACATCACGTGGACTGCATGATTGACGCAAGTTCTTCGCGTATGGCGTTGCTTATCCCGTCGCAGGTGCGGCATACTTGCGGCTCTTATGAAGCCATATTGGTCAGGCGTTTTTCCGGCGGTTACGACGCAACTCAAGAAAGACCAGTCGTTGGACCTCGAAGCGACGGCGCGGCACCTCGAAGTGCTGATCAAGTCGGGGGTGAAGGGGCTGATCATGTTGGGGTCGCTGGGCGAAAACCAATCGCTCGCGCCCGAGGAAAAGCGGCGCGTCCTTGAGGCGGCGGTGGAAGCCGCGGCGGGCCGGGTGCCGGTGCTGAGCGGCGTCGCGGAGAACAGCACGGAGGCGGCATGCCGTTACGTGCGCGACTGCGAAATTCTCGGGGCGAATGGATTCATGCTCATGCCGGCGATGGTCTACAAAGGCGACCCGCGCGAGACGTTGGCCCATTTTCGAACTGTGGCGGCCGCGACGAGCCTGCCGATAATGATTTACAATAATCCGATTTCATACGGCAACGACATCACGCCGGAGATGTTCGCTGAGCTGGCGGCGATCAAAAACTTCGTTGCGCTGAAGGAAAGCTCGGGCAATACCCGCCGCATCACGGACATTAAGAACATCGTGGGAGATCGTTATGCGATGTTTGTCGGGGTGGACGATCTGGTGCTGGAATCAGCCGTGTTGGGCATTGATGGGTGGGTCGCGGGCGTGGGGCTGGCTTTTCCCCGCGAGAACCAGTTTTTGTGGGAGCTCGCGCGCGCGGGGCGGTGGGACGAAGCGCGCACGGTTTACCGCTGGTTCACGCCGCTGCTGCACCTGGATGTCCACGTCAAATTTGTGCAATACATCAAGCTGGCGGTGCAGGAATGCGGCTTCGGCGCCGAATGGGTCCGCGCGCCGCGCCTGACGCTCGCCGGCGAAGAACGCAAAGCGATTTTGAAGATCATTCACGACGGGATCGCGAACCGCCCGAAACTTCCCAAGACCCGAAATGCGGCGCATTGAGGTGATCGATTCACATACCGCCGGCGAGCCTACGCGCGTGGTAATCGGCGGCGGGCCGGAACTCGGCAGCGGGCCCGTTGCTGAACGCCTGAAACGTTTTCGCGAAGAGCACGATCGTTTTCGGTCTGCGATCGTGAATGAACCGCGCGGATCGGACGTCATGGTCGGCGCGTTGTTGTTGGAGCCGAGCTCGCGAGGAGGCTCGCCCTCCCCAGAAGCGACCGTAATTTTCTTCAACAACGTCGGCTATCTGAATATGTGTGGGCACGGAACGATTGGCGTCGTGGCGACACTGGCGCATCTGAAGCGCATCCAGCCCGGCGAACATCGTCTTGAAACGCCTGTCGGCAGCGTTGATGTGACGTTGCACAAGGACGGACAGGTTTCCCTGACAAATGTGCCGAGCTACCGGAAAGCCAAAGGCGTAACGATCAAGGTGGATGGCTGGGGAAAAATTACCGGCGACGTCGCTTGGGGCGGCAATTGGTTTTTTCTGGTCGAGGAACACCCCTTTAAATTGGATTTCGCGAATGTCGACCAACTCACCGAAGCCACCTGGTGCATTCGGCAAGCGATCAATGCGCAAGGCTTCCCCGAGGTGGACCACATCGAGCTCTTTTCCGGCAGAAAGAATTTTGTGCTTTGTCCCGGGAAAGCGTACGACCGCTCGCCTTGCGGGACAGGCACAAGCGCGAAGCTCGCGTGCCTGGCGGCGGACGGAAAACTCGCCGAAGGCCAAACCTGGACGCAGGAGAGCATTATCGGCAGCCGCTTTACCGCCACCTACAAACGCGAAGGCGATAAGATTCGGCCGATCATCACTGGGTCTGCGTTCATCACGGGCGAAGCAACGCTGTTGCTCGACGAGAACGATCCATTCTGTTGGGGGATCGCAAGATGAAGCTCCAAACTTCAAGTTCCAAGTTCCAAAGAAGCTCCAATACCAAAGACGGTTGGCATTTGGATCTAGGAACTTATTTGGAACTTGAAACTTGGAGCTCGGAAGTTTGAGCCATGCAGCAAACCGAATCTCAACCCGCCGCCTCGACCGTCGCCCTCGACACTGAATTCAAGCGCGGCCTGGGATTATTCAGCGGCACGATGATCGTCGCCGGCTCAATGATCGGCTCGGGGATTTTCATTGTGTCGGCGGATATGGCGCGGCTGATTGGCAGCGCCGGTTGGCTGCTCGTTGCGTGGGCCATCACCGGGGTGCTGACCCTTGCCGCCGCGCTGTCATACGGTGAACTAGCGGCATTGATGCCGCGCGCCGGCGGGCAGTATGTTTTTCTGCGCGACTCGCTCTCGCCGATTTGGGGTTTTCTTTACGGATGGACGTTCATCCTCGTCATTCAAGCCGGCACAATCGCGGCCGTAGCGGTCGCATTCGCGCGTTTTGGGAGTTTCTCGGAAAGTGAGTACCTCATCAGTCCGATAAGAATTCTGCCGGGGTACGCAATCTCGCTGTCGAAGGCGCAACTCGTCGCCATCGGCATGATCGTAGTGCTGACCATCACCAATATGCGTGGCATCGATTATGGCAAATGGATTCAGAATCTATTTACTGTTGCAAAGACTGGCGCGCTGTTGATCATGATCGTGCTTGGTCTAACCCTCGGGTGGAACTCCGAAGCTGTGTCTTCGAACTTCGGCAACTTTTGGGCGGTCCGCACTCCGCAGCCCATCGTGGAGGGGCTTTCGGCGCTCAGCGCGTTCGGGTTGTTTGCCGCGCTCTGCGTGGCCCAGACCGGCTCGCTGTTCTCAGCCGACGCGTGGCACAACGTCGCGACGGTCGCGGGCGAAGTGCGCGAGCCGCGACGGAACATCCCCTTGGCGCTCGCGCTCGGCGCGGGCGGAGTAATCGTTTTGTACATGCTCGCGAATGTCGCGTACCTCGTCTCGCTCCCGCTGGATGCGATTCAAAATGCGCCGGCCGACCGTGTCGCCACTGCCATGATAAACCGAATCTTTCCAGGCGTCGGAGTGATCGCCATGTCCGCGGCTATCATGATTTCAACGTTTGGCTGCAACAATGGGCTGATCCTTGTCGGTGCGCGTGTCTCTTACGCTATGGCGCGCGATGGATTGTTCTTCCGGAAGGTGGGAACTTTGAACAGTGCGCGCGTGCCGGGATGGGGACTTGCGTTGCAGGGCGTTTGGGCAGCGGCCTTGGTTCTGCCGCGGACGATCAAACCGGACGGAACTTACGGAAATCTCTATGGTAATTTGCTGGATTACGTCATTTCCGCCGCATTAATATTTTATATTTTAGCGATCATCGGACTTTTCCGGCTGCGCAAAACGCGTCCCGACGCGGAACGGCCTTACCAGGCCTTTGGCTATCCCCTCGTCCCGGGGTTTTACATTCTTGGCGCAGCAGCGATCGTCGTCATCCTGTTCATGTACCGTCCCATGACCACCTGGCCTGGACTGCTGATCGTTCTGCTCGGCCTCCCGCTGTACTATTTCATCACCCGTTCGCGCTCGCTAAATAGTTAGCATCCGATCGCGCGCCGTGACTTTCCAAACGTCGCAGGCTGCGCCGTTTTTCACAACGGTCGCCGTCGCATGCAACGCCACTGTCGGGCAAATGTGCGACGGAATGCCATACAGGCAGTCGCCCGCGCGAAACTTGTCTGCCCGCGGTGTTTCAACGACCAAATGTTCTTCGCTGTGGCCAACCGCCGTCGCTTCCGGCAAGTCCAGCAAGTGCACACGCGGATGAGGGCTTTCAGAAGCGATGGCTTTATGCCCGAGGTCCAGGCACAAGCGATGGCCGCTCGGCTTGCTCACGACGCGCGTTAGAACGAGGGCTGCAGGAAGGAAATCCAAATCGCGCAACTTGCTGCCATAGCTGTGGTCCCACAGGAAAGCCGTCCCGGGACTGCATTCGAAATCCGTTTCGCGCGCCCAGAAGGCGAACGTGGGTGTGCCACCTGCGACGATTCGGGGCACCGGCGACAGTTCCTTGATCAGTGCTCGCACGGGTGTGAATGCTTTCTCCCACGCTGCCTTTCGCTCGGCGGCATCGGCCATATTAAGGTGTCCGTCATAGAAATGAAGCCCGCGTGACCGGAGACGGTACAAGCGCGCCGCCGCACCGGGCTGGGCGCCGGTGCGATGCTGGCCTATATCGACGTCCAGCAACACGTCCAGGCTCGGAGGCAAGGACCGCAGCACCTGTTCGTCATCGGCGATTATCGAGAAGCGCGTCTTCGGGAATTTTTCAATCAGCCGGGCGATTCGCTGAACCTTGGGCCCGACCGGTTGATAAGCTATTAACATATCCTCGATGCCGCACTGTGCCGCCATCTCGGCTTCCGCGATAGTTGCGCATTTACATTTGTTAATCCCTTGCGCCATCTGCAACCGCACGATTTCCGGCATCTTATGCGTCTTGATGTGAGGCCGCAGTCGCTCGCGGCAGCCTCCGACAATCGCAATCATGCGCCGGATATTCTCCTCGATGCGGTCGGGGTACACCAGCAGCGCCGGCGAATCTATCTCGGCCACGTTGCTGATGTCGTACCAATTGCTCACTGCAATTCGAAAATCGCCTCGATCTCCACGGCAATATTACCCGGCAGCGAGCCCATGCCCACTGCGCTGCGCGCGCCGATGCCGTTCTCGGGCCCGAAGACTTCCGCGAAGAGTTCGCTACATCCGTTAATCACTTGCGGGTGATCGCGAAAGTCGGGCGTGCAATTCACCATGCCGAGCACTTTGATCAGTCGTTTCACGCGATCGAGCGAGCCCAATTGCGACCGCAATGTCGCGAGAATCGCCAGGCCCACTTGACGCGCGGCAAGCTTGCCCGCCTGCAAGTCGAGGTCCTGCCCGACTCTGCCGGTGATCGTTGTTTTGTCCGGCTTGAGCGGGCCGTGCCCGGAGACATAGGCCATTTTGCCGACGAAGGCCACCGGCACATACACCGCCACGGGCTTGGGTGCCGGCGGAAGTTCCAACTTCAGTTCGACCACTCGCTTTTCAAAACTCATGTGGGAATGCTGAGCGGAAAGACGTTATTGGCAAGCTTTTTAGCAACGGCATGGAAGTGAACAGCGTAACCGCTCCGTGGTGGAATTGTCTCCATTCATAGCAGAGTTATGAAATGTATCCGAATGTTGGCGGGAGCGGTTCCATTAATCGTCGTCATTGGCTGCGGGAATCCGGCGAACAATGTGCCGAAAGCGGCGGTAAGTTCTGAAACGAACGGCGATGCAGCCGTCACCGCGGCGCCCGCTTCGTCGGATAAAGTGTTTGCGATCACCCCAGCGACCAGCAAGATCGAGTTTATCGGCTCCAAAGTTACCGGAAGCCACAAAGGTGGATTCACGAATTTCACCGGCGAACTGCGCGTGGCCGATGGCAAAATCGCCGGCGCAGGCAACAAGATCGTCATCGACATGAACTCGACCTGGACGGACAATTCGCGGCTGACGGGACATCTTAAAACGCCGGACTTTTTCGACGCAGCCAACTTTCCGAACGCGCAGTTTGTTTCCACGGCCGTGGAAAAGAAGAGCACCAACTACATGGTTTCCGGAAATCTTACGTTGCATGGCGTCACGAAACAGATTTCATTTCCGGCGGACATCCAGGTGAGCGACCAGGCGATCGAGATCAAATCGCAATTCGTGCTGAATCGCTTCGACTTCCAGGTCAAGTACGCCGGTAAAGCGAACGACCTCGTTCGCAAGGAAGTGGTAATCCGATTGAATGTGAAGGCGACGCCGGGCAAAGCAACGGTGGCAAGTTTATGAGAATGATATTTATCTGCGCCGTCGTCGGTCTGATCGCCTGCAACCTGAATAGCGCCGATTGGCCGCAGTGGCGCGGTCCGCTGCGGACCGGTATCTCGAAGGAAACGGGGCTCTTGAAGGAGTGGCCGAAGGAAGGTCCGAAGCTCCTTTGGCAACGCAAAGACCTTGGCTCCGGTTATTCCACGCCTGCGGTCGTGGGAGACCGCCTATACGTCCTGAGCAATCAGGGCATGGAAAACGAATCCGTGCAGGCGCTGAGCATCAAGGAGGGCAAACAAATCTGGGCTGTGCGCGTTGGCAAAGTCGGGCCGAACGAAGGTCCTCAGTATCCGGCGGCGCGCTCGACGCCCACGGTTGATGGCGCGGTGCTGTACGCCCTCGGCTCCGATGGCGATCTCGCTTGCCTCGAAACCGCAGGTGGCAAAATCCGATGGCAAAAGAATCTGCGAAAGGACTTCGGCGGCAAGCCTGGCAAATGGGCGTATTCCGAATCGCCGTTGTTGGACGGGGACGCATTAGTCGTTACGCCAGGTGGAAGCAGCGCCACACTCGTCGCGCTGGACAAGAAAAGCGGCGAGGTGATCTGGAAATCGATCGTCCCCGGCGGAGACCCGGCAGCGTATGCGTCAATTGTGATCGGCCAGGCGGGCGGTGTGAAACAATACGTGCAATTTCTCGAGAAAGGCGTGGTCGGGATCGAAGCCAACACCGGCAAGTTTTTGTGGCGCTATGACAAGACGGCTGAAGGCAGCCCGGCGAACATTCCGACGCCGGTAGTTGAAAAGGATTATGTCTACACTGCAACTGGCCGTGGCGGTGGAGGGTTGATCAAGCTGAGCAAGAAGGGCGAAGCGTTCGATGTCGAGCAAGTGTATTTCAATCCGAAGCTTCCGACGCAAATCGGCGGTGCCGTCAAAATCGGGGAACATCTCTACGGCACTACCGGACAGGGACTTCTCTGCGCTGACTTCCTCACCGGCAACGTCAAATGGCAGGAGCGGGCTGTCGGGGCGGGATCGCTGTGCTTTGCGGACGGCAATTTGTACGTGCACGGCGAGAATGGCGATGTGGCACTCGTCGAAGCGTCGCCCGACTCATATCGCGAAAAAGGTCGCTTCACGCCGCCGGATGCGCCGGACCGCGGTCGGTCCAAAGCCTGGGCGTATCCGGTGGTCGCAGACGGACGGCTCTACATCCGCGACCTGGCCTCGCTCTGGTGCTACGACATCAGAAGTAGTTCATTGCCCTAATTGGGCTGCGGTGAAAACGGGGTAAAATGTGGGCGTATGAAAACGACTGATTTGACGGAACAGGGCGAACAACTTCAACATCGGTTTCGCGATCTCCAGCAACAGCTGGGCGAGAAGGCGAAAAACATTTCGCAATTCACTGACGAGTACGTGCACGACAATCCGTGGCGCACCGTCGGAATCGCGGTGCTTGTGGGTTGCATAGTCGGGTTCCTGATGCGGCGCGATTGAAGGTAGTTGTCCCCGTGGGCCCTGCGCCCACGGGATGCCTCTGATCGTCCCTCGATAGACCAAGCGGCGGCAATCCGGCTAGCCGCGCGTCAAACGGCTACCATCGTGGCCACGCTCCGTTTTGCCTTCCATCACCTTCTATGACCTTCCGTGGGTTACCGTGACCTACCGTACAGCTTCTGCATACTTCCGAAGACCTTCTGATGGGTGGACGGAATTTCACCATGGAGACACGGAGAACACGGAGGAACGGGGGCCCCCTGGTGACATGTGGCGACAGGGTGACAGGGGGCCGGTAAACACTGGGCGAAAGTGGTGTTTTGGAAGTGACAGGTTGGTGACAGGTACGGCCTTCGGAAGTGACAGGTCAGCAAAAAAACTGAACATCGAACATCGCAACATCGAACGCTGAACATCGAAGTGAAGGCTTCGCAGAAGGGGGGCAAAAGTGAACATCCAACATTGCAACGTCCAACGCTCAACGTCCAAGTGAAGAGGGGGGGGGCCCCCCTTGGGGGTTTTTAAGTGTCAATGTGTCAGGACCCGCATAAACATTGGTCGAAAGTGAGGTTTGCAAGTGTCAACTCGGGCGTCAGGCAAGTGTACGCAAGTGTCAGGAGGGCGGCAGGAAGTTCCACATTCCGATTCAAACGCTGAACTCGGATTTAACAGGAGAACGCACAGAAACGCAGAGGAAGGGCAAAAAAGGTGAACATCCAACGTTGCAACGTCCAAGTGAAGTGAGAGCAAGAGCACGATCAGGATCAGGGAGGGGGCTCCGGGGCGCGTCAGAAGGCGTCAGGGCGTCAGGAAGGCGGTTGGACCCGTCAGGACGTCGAGCTTCCGTATACGCCGAGCGCGGCCGCACCGAACGGCTGCATTCCATGAATGAAGCTGGGACGGTCACATCGAAGAAACGGATGTTGCTTATATTTCAAGAAACAACGAGGAGTCGCTTTGCGGTACCCAAGCGGGAACATCCAACAAAGTCACATTCCCCAGTTCCTTTGGCTCTATCTTTCGTAGGCCGCCCGCATGCAGCCGAGACTGTTCGAGAACCGTTGTTCTTGCCGCTTTCTGGAGCATATCAAGAAGCTCCTCACCGCGCTTCTCGTTCTCTTCCAATATCTTCGCTAAACTCGGATTTGGGTAAAGCATCAAGTAAGTGTTTGTAGCAATCGCGTCCGACTTATTCCAATAAAAGTGAATTGGAGGAAGCCCCTTTCGCCCACGGCCCATATAAGTGCATAGAAATGGGGCTGGCGCTCTCACCTCTTGTTTGTACCAAGGCGTTCGATTCCTAATAAGATTCCGTTTCAATATATTGCGGTCCTTGGCAGTTGATAAATACCTCGCAAGACGGCGGTACTTTCGTGCAATTTCAGTCTCGGTAAGGGAGCAATCAATTACGCATAATTTTGGTTCCACTTTAGGATATCCGTCCGAATCGCGTTGAATAACAGCTTCGTTGAGGACTCTTGATTTCGGCAGCACCGGTTTCAATGCGATTTCCGGAAGGCCGAGCTCCCGAGCGACTTTTCGTTCTAGGATAAAGAAATCATTGGCACCGGTTGCAATCCCTCGCCTGATTTTAAAAAGATCCTTTATTCTAAAGCCTGAACTTCTCTGTGAAGCGCGATCTTTGAACGGAAGTTTCCATTTCTGATCCGCAGACAAATCCCTTAATAAAACCGTTTCGGTTGTGACCGGGGAATTTAAGGTGCCACCGACTGTAAAGAGTACTTGAGCATCAAGCGATGGAACGCGGTTACGAAAAATCACAATTGAAGGCAAAACCTCTGCATTATCGAA
>DATENK010000609.1:0-3307 GCA_035275085.1 Verrucomicrobiia bacterium
GATGATGACCCCGATCGTTAACCAAAGTATCGTCGAAGACGGGGAACTTGAGATAAATTTTCTCGTTGAGGACATTGATACCGATCTGTTCAGTCTGGTAGTAACCGCCAGTTCTTCCGACACGAACCTTTTCGCCAACGAGGACTTCGAATATGTAAATAACGGCGCAAGTCGCATGGTGCGCACCCGCCCTCTTCCGAATCGCTTCGGACCCAATGAAATAACCATCACCTTGCGAGACACCGATGGCAGCGCCATCAGCAATACCTTCACTGTCTTTGTCTCGGCGGTGAACGACCCTCCGTCCATCTCGGCGATCGCCTCAGCTTCGACCAGCATCGGCCAGCCGGCCGCGCAATTGCCATTCAGTATCGGCGATATTGAGAACACGCCGGAGCAACTTGGTTTGCGGGCATTCTCTTCCAACACCAACCTGGCGCCGATCTCAGCCATTCAATTTTCGGGCAGCGGCAGCAACCGTTTTGTGCGCGTGACTCCTGCTGCGGGCCAAAGTGGATTCTCGTTAATAACAGTACAGGTCCAGGACCCCGAGGGAGCCGTGACGCAGAGCAGTTTCGAGTTGGTGGTCAACGACACGAATGGTCCGCCGGTGGTTGCGCTTGACCCCGCCAGCCAACGCGTGAATGTGGGCGCATCTGTGACGCTGCGTGTTATTGCCACGGGACCCGGACCGCTGAGTTACCGCTGGCAAAAGGACACGGTGGAGATCAGCGGGCAGACGAATGCCACTTTAAATTTTGCCTCCGTACAACGCGCCGACACTGGGGCTTATCGTGCGGTGATCAGCAATGCGAACGGCTCCGTGACCAGTGCCGCCGCCAACCTGCAGGTGTTTGCGCCCGCCCGTATTCTTTCGGTCAGCAGGAGCGGGAACGTTGTGGAGGTAATCGCCGAGTCCGCCACCGGGCAGCGGTATACACTGGAGTATTGTGACAACTTTGGGACGGGGAGCTGGACGGCATTGAACACGCTCGATGGCACCGGCGCGTCCATCACTTTCACTGACGCGTCAGCCGCGCCGGCATCACGCTTCTACCGGTTGCGGATCGAATAGCTAAACCAATTCCAGATCGGTGGCTTGCACCTTCACGGCGGCAGCCTGCCCGATAAAATCCAGCCGCAGCAGCGCCAGCGTCATCCCCGTTCGTTTCTCCACCCATGCTTCGATGCCGCGCAGCGGACCGGA
This sequence comes from Verrucomicrobiia bacterium, assembly GCA_035275085.1. Lineage (GTDB taxonomy): Bacteria > Verrucomicrobiota > Verrucomicrobiia > Limisphaerales > DATENK01 > DATENK01. Next base: position 1,208 of record DATENK010000609.1, read on the forward strand.
TTTGATGCGCACTCGTTTGCCTTCCCCGATTTCAGGGGCGACCGTAATCTCGAGCTCGGTCTCAAGCGCGGTCAGAATATCTTTAAGCTGCTGTTCGAAAAGCCGCTGGTCCTGAACATCCAGAAGATTCGCTACGTATTTGCTTTGGTAAACTCTCTGGCGGCGCAGGGCAGGCATGCTCAGAAAAACGTAGCCTGGAAACAATGGCTTGCGGAACACGGCCACCTTCCCGCGATATTTGTGCGCCGAGCGGTAGCAGGGCAACGTTACGTCGATGCCCTCTCGTTCACAATACTGCGCGAGCTTCTTTTCGCATCGCGGTCGCGTGTGCGCCACGAACCACAACAACTCTTCCATCAACCCCTAGGTTCGTAGGCTCAGGAAATAGGAGCAACTTAAAAATCCTATGCCGCCTGCTGACGCTTCGTCCAGTAAGGATCGCGTCGATAGGCCTGAAACAGTTTCTGTTCGAAATCCCGCGACAGACGTAGCTCCTCGGAATATTCCGGCGCCGCCTTAATTGCCGCTTGCGAAACATCGACGTACACTTTCGAGCGTTCCCAATTGATTTCGTGGATCCATTGAGTGGGAATCAAAACCGTCTTCCCCGCCCACCAGGTGCCGGTCTCGACGAGAACGTAGCGAATCGCCCAATCCTCATCGGCGATCACAAAATCGCGCACATGTCCAAGCTCGCCATCGGTCGCATGAAGATGATATCCGGCGACCTCGCTCGCGCTGCGCAGATGCGGATCACCGCGTTGCTGCGCCACCGCTGGATCATTACGCGCCTCGCCGGGGGCGGCTTCATACAACGGATATGGCGTTGGCCCCCACAGGGCCGGTCCATACCAATACATTGGCCATCCATAATGGCGTGCATATTCGGCTTCGAACTGCCTTGACACCGGCTTGTGCGTATCGATCGACGGACTGCGCTCAATATGATCTTTCGTGAGCTTCACGTTGAAGTGGCGCGTCGCCTCGTCCACGCCCGCCAAAGCGAATGGCGAGATCAATACTAATCGGCCGGAGAGCCATGTGCCTGTGTCAGCCACCAGGTAGCGGATCGTCCAATTGGTATCTTCGAAGTAGAAGTCCTTAACGCGCCCGATCTCCCCGTCTTTGGCGCCCAGTTTATAACCCATCAGGTCTTTCGCCTTGTGAAACATATTCCCTCCACGTTCTGCTTTAAGATAGAACGCGGGGGACGGGAATGCAAACGAAGGCCGCCGCTCAGCGTTTGGCGGCTTCGTAGTTTTTGGACACTTCGTTCCAATTCACTACGTTCCACCATGCCTTTAGATAATCGGGCCGGCGATTCTGATACTTCAGGTAATATGCGTGTTCCCAAACGTCATTGCCCAGCACCGGCTTGTTTCCCTCCATGATCGGATTGTCCTGGTTTGCCGTAGATGTGATCTCCAACTTGCCCGCCTTGTTGACAATCAGCCACGCCCAACCACTGCCGAACCGTCCGACGCCGGCGCCTTCGAATTTTTCTTTGAAAGCGTCAAAGCTGCCAAAGGTGGCGTTGATGTCCTCAGCCAGTGCGCCACTCGGTTTGCCTCCGGAGTTGGGGCCCATCAACTTCCAAAACATTGTGTGGTTCGCGTGGCCGCCCCCGTTGTTGCGGACCACGTTACGTATCTCTTGCGGCAACGAATCCAGATGGCTGATCAAGTCCTGCACCGACCTTTTTTCAAGGTCAGGTTTGCCGGCAATGGCTTTGTTGAGGTTGTTCACATACGCCGCATGATGTTTGTCGTGGTGAATTTCCATCGTCTGCGCGTCGATATGCGGTTCCAAAGCCTCTTTCGGGTACGGTAATGGAGGTAGTTCGTGTGCCATAAATTTCGTTATCTATTTCCCAAGGTGATCCCTTGAAGGTTATTCTATATCCTAACAGCCGAAAACTACGTCTAACCCATGCCGCGTCAAGGCCAAATCAAATACGATATGGGAAGAGCTGGGTACATCGTGACCCCCTCCAAAAGCTAACAGTATTGAGTGCGGCACGAATGAAAGAGCTGCGCCGAGTGTTGAGTGAGGTCTGAGGATCGGCGGCATCGGGGCCAGTGGCTCGGCTTTGCGAGCCCT
>DATENK010000610.1:0-3787 GCA_035275085.1 Verrucomicrobiia bacterium
CAATTGCATCATGATCTTGGAAGATTCTACGCAGAACATGTGCATGGCAAGCCGGCCTTCGTTGGACTTCACGGACAAACCATTTTCCACAATCCCGCGAAAGGCCGAAGTGCTACGCTTCAACTCGGAGAACCGGCCTGGCTGGCGCAGGCGCTCGGCGTGACTGTGGTGAACAACTTTCGCGCAGCCGATCTCGCGGTCGGCGGACAAGGCGCGCCTCTGGCAACGATGTTTCATCGCCTGGTGTTTGCTGAACGCGGCAAACACGTGTGCGTCAATAACCTCGGCGGAATCAGCAATGTGACCTCGCTTGATTGGCGCCTTGGAAAGGAGCCGCACATCCTCGCCTTCGATACCGGCCCGGCGAACATTCTGATCAATCTCGCGGTGCGCCATTTCACGAAGGGCAAACTCGAGATGGACCGCGACGGCCTCTGGGCCTTGAAAGGAAAAGTAAACGAAACCTTACTGCGCCACTGGTTGGCGCATCCTTACATCCGCAAACCTCCGCCTAAAAGCACCGGACGCGAGCTTTTTGGCGAAGCATTTCTGGTAGGACGAAGGCGCCAGCTGAGCCGCCCGGACCTCATCGCCACACTAACTGAATTCACCGCGCGTTCAATTGCGATCAACTACAAGCTTCATCTGCCGTCCAAACCCCACCGCGTGATCCTCGCCGGAGGCGGTGCAGCCAATCGGTCACTGGTCCGCGCTTTAAAAAGGAATTTGCCAGACTTAGAAATCGTATCCACCCACGACCTTGGCTGGCCCTTGCAAACCATTGAGCCCGCGGCCTTTGCTTTGCTTGCTTACCTTCGCATGCGAAATCGACCCGGGAACCTTCCTAAAACTACTGGCGCTCACCGTCCCGTGCTTCTTGGCCAAATTACTTTGCCCTGAGCTTGCTCATCACGGCGTCAATCGCATCGCGCAAATTGCTCAGATAGAACGGCTTCGTAATCACGAGGTCGATCGCCGGCACGTGATACGACGGCGGAAAGGCAGTGAGCAGAATCACCGGCTTGTCGGGCGCCCGATTCTTGATCGCAGCGGCGAGTTCGTCTCCCTTCATGCCTGGCATGCAGAAGTCAGTGAAGACCAAGTCAAATTTCCCGTCGTCAAATCGCTTCAGCGCTTCCTCCCCGCTGCCCGCTGTTTCGACCCGATGCCCGTCGTAGGCCAGCAGCATCCGAATCGATTCGCACACCATGACTTCATCGTCCACCACCAATATCCGACAACCCATCAGAGGCATTTGGTACTATATCGGCAAGAATTTGCACGCGCTTAACCGTTGCGGAGAGGGCGGGGTTTTGCTAAACACCAGGCATGCTCCCGGTGCTCAAGGGATCGGCTGCTTTCAGGCGCGGTACGGCGGCTTTCAGCCTCCTCGAGATGCTTATTACGCTGGTGCTGATCATCATTATCTTCGTGATGCTTTATGGGCACGGCGCAGCCGGCCAGGCGCTTACGCGAAAAAAGAAGTGCCAAAAGAACCTCCAGGACCTGCACGTCGCATTGCAAATCTTCGCGAACGATCGGGATGGATTGCTGCCGGTCGTCAACGGCGCAAAAACGTCCGAACCGGTGCTTGCGCAACTCGTGCCGAAATACATCAGTATCACCGCGCCGTTTATCTGCCCTGCGAGTAAGGACAGCAAGCTGCCCGAAGGCGAACCAATCGCTGAACGCAAGATCAGTTACGCCTATTACATGGGGCGCCGCGCGACGGATGCAGACGAGGTGCTGATTAGTGACGCGCAGGTTGACACACTCGCCAAGTCAAAGGGAGACATGGTCTTCTCCTCGACTGGAAAGCAGCCCGGCAACAATCATCACAAGTACGGTGGAAATTTTCTGTTCGTGGATGGTCGCCTCGAAATGAGCACCGCCAAAGCGCCATTCCCGCTGCCGCTCACGAATGGCGTCATTCTCCTGAACCCGAAACCGTGATTGACCTATGACGATCAAGATTCGATGCCAGTGCGGAGTGAAATATGCGCTCGATATTGGGGCCGAGAATCTGAACAACCCGATCCGGTTCGCGTGCAACCAATGCGGTGTTGATAATTCCACCGCGCTGAACCAGATCGTTCGCCAGCAATATGGGACCGTTCAGGAAGCCACCACGCCAATCTGTCACCGACACAGTGACCAGCCTGCGACGGCGAATTGTTTGATGTGCAAAAAGCCCATTTGCCCGCAATGCATGGCGCTGTTTGGTTACGTGTGCTCGGCGTATTGCGCCGGTCAGGCCGAACGCGCGGGCGTCACGCTCCCCGCTTACGAAGGCCAGCGCGATGTCGTCGAGGCCCGCTTCTGGAAGAAAGTCCGCGGCGTTGTCTACGCAGCCCTTGCCCTGCTGGCGGTGCTCGCCGGCGTAGCACTGTGGTATAATTTTTCCGGCTCGCGCCCGAAACCGGTTTACGCGCTCAAGTTGCCGCAGAAACGCGACGAAGGTTTTTGCAAATTCATCACGTCAGAGGAAATTCTGGTCCAGCACGGCAATAAACTCGCGCGCTTAAACATCAAGCAGAAACGCGAGCTATGGTCCACGCACTTGATCGATCCTGAGCAAATCAAAGAAGCGGCCGCGGCATGGGTCGATGCCGAACAATTCCACGCAGAGAATTTTAAATTGCGGATGGCCCGGCTGCAGGCCGAAGGGAGGAAGAAAGAAGCGGAATTGCTGATGTCGTACGACCGCGAGCCGAAATCCGAAGCCGAGCAGTTGGCCGAAGCGGCTGACATGATTGAAGAACAGTTGCTGCGCAGGGTGCGATTTCACGTTCAGAACTCCGACATTTGGATCGGTTACACGAACAAGATCGCGCACGTGGATTGGGCCAGTGGCGTGCTGGACAAAGAGATTCCACTCACCGGCGATCTGCGGCGTTTCATCGCGCGCGACGGAGCATTGCTTGCGTTGTGCGAAAAACCGCTCGGTGATCGAGCGGTGACTTACGTCCGTTTGCCAGCCGGCGAGGCGCAAACCGATGAGATCAAACTGGAGCTTGCGCAATCCACCAATGCGACCCGAATGCGTTTGCCGGATGTGGATATACCTGTGACCGCAATGACCGTTCACATACGGCCTAACTTTCTTGATGACTCGACGGACCGTTTCATGGCAACCGCAGTTGGGACTTATATTGTCAATGCCGGCACGAATGTAGCCCAGATGGACGTAAGCATGATCGAAAAGAAGATCGGTGAGCAGCGCACCATGAAGCCGCGCACCGGGAAATCTGTCCTGGATGGCGATGTTAATCCCACGAAAAGCACGGCCCTTGCGAACGAAATCCTGAATGAGATCCAGGAGCAACGCACGGGCGGTGTGCGCTTCGAGGACGAAAGCCGTTATCTAGTTAGAATTAAACGCAAGCTCGCCACCGGAAGCATTCCTGATTGGGTCCGGGAAGTTTCCGGCCCGCCGCAGCTTTTCACACTGAATACGGTTGATGTGCTTACCGCGGGCAAAATGATGATCGTGATCGATAAGAACAACCAAACACGCTGGGAAACGAAACTGACCTACCCGGCTTCATCGGCGATGATGATGGGCGGCCGAGCACCATGGAACCGGGGGTTTTGGGAAATGCCCATGCCTTGCATGGAGCGCGGAAGTATTTTGTATTTCTTCGATCAAGGCGTTCTGGCCGCGTTCGAGATTGCCACTGGCAATGCACGTTGGCGCCTGCCCACCGTGGGTGTCTCAGAACTCAAATTCGACAGTGAAGGGATGATGTATGTGGTTACGACCAGCGCGCAGCAGGAACAGATAAAA
>DATENK010000611.1:0-3088 GCA_035275085.1 Verrucomicrobiia bacterium
ACTGCTCGATCCGCCAAATGAACGACAAACTGCCCGGGAGGTCTAATCTAATTAGATACTCTTAAGACAGGCATGTTTTACCCATACGGTTTTGGCGGTAATTGGTTGATCTACATCGGGATTCCCCTGGTCATCGGGCTATGGGCGCAATTCCGCGTTAGTCATGCGTTCCGGAAATGGGGCGAAGTGCGCGCCAGTTCCAACATCACCGGAGCGGAATGCGCCCGGGAAATCTTGCAGGCCGCGCAGATTAATGATGTCGAGGTTGTGGAGACGAATGATTTTCTTGGGGACCACTATGACCCGAGAGATAAGAGACTGCACCTCTCCAGCAACGTTTATCAAACCCCTTCGGTGGCAGCGCTCGGCATTGCCGCCCACGAAACGGGGCATGCTATTCAACACGCCAAAGCGTACGCACCGTTAAAGGCCCGTATGGCCATCGTGCCGGTGACGCAGGTTGCCTCCCAGATGCTGCCCTTCGTCATTTTTGGCGGAATCTTTTTTCATATTACCGGCCTGATCACGCTCGGCATCTATTGTTACCTGGTTCTTGTTGCCTTCCAGTTGATCACGTTGCCGGTGGAATTCGATGCTTCGCGGCGCGCAAAGATTATTTTGCAACAAATGGGGATTATACAGCCGGGCGAAGAAGCGGTCGGAGTGAACAAGGTTCTCAATGCAGCCGCCCTTACTTATGTAGCCGCCTTCATTGCCGCGCTGGGAAACCTCCTCTGGTTGCTGTCCATGCGCGATCGCCGCTGATTCGCGCGAACGGCGCGTGAAGAAAATGAACCCATCGGTCGCACTGCCACCGGCTCGTCGCCTCTCCGATTTGTTATCGTCGGGGGTCGAAAGCCGTGATAAATCTAAGCGGCAGGCGATGGATCGCCCACGAAACGACGAAGATCAAAATTTGGTGGCACGTACTCAGGCGGGCGATGCCGGTGCGTTCGACCATCTGGTGGTCAAGTACACACCCCGTCTCTACGGCTTGGTCTACAACATGACCTCGAACCACGAGGACACGAACGACTTGTTGCAGGACGTTTTTGCCAAGGCCTACAAGGCGATTCGCGGTTTTCGTGGGAAATCCTCCTTTTACACTTGGATTCATTCGATTGCGGTCAACATGACCCTGAACTTCCTTAAGAAGCGGGGCCGGCGGTATCACCTGAGCCTGGACGATGTCGATGCCAGCATCCAGAACGACAAGGAGTTCCTGGAATTGACCGCCACCAGCAGCCCGGTTCGGGAGGCAGACCTCTCCGAGCTCCAGCGAAGATTGAACGAGGCGATGATGAAGTTGTCTGAAGAACACAGAGCTGTGGTAACCATGTTTCATATCCAAGGGATGCCCCACGCTGAAATCAGCAAAATCTTGCGTGTTTCCGAGGGAACGGTACGTTCCCGGCTCTTTTACGCGAACCGGCAGCTGCAGAATTATCTCGACGAATTCCGAAAAAACCCCGTTGCTTAGCATTCGCGCTCATGGACGAATTTGACGATAAAGAAATTGCCACGCTGCTGCGGCTGAAACGCCATGAGCAACCGCCACCGGGTTATTTCGAGAATTTCCTGCACGAATTCCATCGCCGGCAACGCGATGAGCTGCTTCGGCAACCGCTGTGGCGGATCTTCCTCGATCGCGCGCACGATTTCATGTTCCGGCTGAACGTCTCGTCGCTTACTTCTTATCCGGCGGCGGTGGCAGCGGTGCTGGTTTGTGCCGCGGTTATTTCTTTGAAGGTGTATCAAACGCCGGAGCCCACAGTCGTTGCGGCTGGAAAGCTGCCAGTTTTGTCCGAGCGATTTGATGCGAGCGAAGGATTGAGCCTGGCCCCTGAATCGGTCGCGACCAATGTTTTCAGCAGCAAACCCCTTCGCATGCCACATGACAACGCCCGAACTCATCGGGCTGCTGCACCCCCGCGCTACGTTCTCGATAGCGTTCCCGTGAGCTATGAGGCGGCCTTTAAGTTTTAGACGACCCTCAGGGTTTGGCGGAAATTCACAGATGCGGTTGATTTCAAAGGGGATCGCTGTCGTTTTGGTTCTGCCTTGCGCGCTGGGCACACTCCGGGCCCAAGACCAGACCGCCAGCTCCATCAGCCGCGAGGTTAGAGATATTTTCGATCGGGCCCGGCATGCGGTCGTTAAAATTCACGGTGTCGATGATCACAGCGACTTTTATGGGACCGGATTTTTCATCGATCCCACCGGCACGCTTTACACTGCATACACGGTTGGAGGCGAAGCAGGGAACTTCACAATTGAATTTGATGGCAAGAAATATCCGGCTCGCCAGGTCCTGGCTGATGTGCGCAGCGGGATGGCCATCCTGAAAATGGATGCAGCCACGCCGGCTCTTCCCATTGGCAAGTCCGAGCAGTTGGAAATCGCTACTCCAGTCGTGACCGTTGGGTTTCCGCTCGATCTCCCGCAATCGCCCAACTTCGGCATGATTGCCGGGTTCGATCGCAAATATCTCGGCCGATATTTTTCAACGACCCATCTGCGGGTTAATCTGCCCACCCAACGCGGTGAGGCCGGTGCCCCTGTTCTCAATTTCAAGGGAGAAGTTGTCGGCATCGTCGTGAGCAGTTTGGAGAATACGTCGTCCTGTTACGCGTTGCCGATCGAAGCGGCCGAAAAGATCCGCAGCGATTTCGTTCGTTTCGGTGAAGTACGCCATGGTTGGGTCGGCGCGAATGTTTCGGCAGCCAAAACGGCGACTGAAGGCTCGCGCGCGGAAGTGGTCGACATAACCGACCATCCGGCGTCGGAGGGAGGTTTGCAGCAGGGAGATATCTTGTTGCAGGTTGGCAAAACGAAAGTGCGCGAACCAGAAGATGTGCTCGACGCATCTTTTTTTCTGACGGCCGGGGACACGATTCCGATTACAGTGGTGCGCAACGGCGAAAAAGTGACTCTCAACGTCCAGCCCGATATGCATCCGGCGAGTAAGAATCTGCCGATGTATCCCGATGGCAGGCGACCGGCCATGTCGGCGACATTTACTCCTAATCGGGCGATCCCGATGAATTTGCAATCCGCACCTGAGCGGACGCCGTAGAATTGTTTGCGT
>DATENK010000612.1:0-8412 GCA_035275085.1 Verrucomicrobiia bacterium
TTCCGGGAATGTCGCTGGATGGTCGGGGGGATGCCCTGCCGTCCGCAGAACGCGATGTCTTCTCGTTGAAGCGAGCGCCGCCTTTTTCACACTCCCGAAAAACTCGGCGGCGGAGACGTGCGCCGAACATGAGCACGCAAGAAGAATGCCCCGCGGGCGCAAGCGTTCGATCGCCGCAGCCGCGAGCTTTGTGTAAGCGCGAATAGCAGTCGCGCGTTCCTGTTCCCGTTTCGCGAGCGATGGCGGATCGAGAACGATCAAGTCGAACTTGCGGTCGGTTTTCTCGATCCACGTGAAAGCATCGGCCTGGATACTTTCGTGCGGTATTTTGACGTTATTCAATCGTAAATTGCGCTCCGCGCTTGCGAGCGCGTGCTCGCTGATGTCCAGGTCGGTTACTTTTTTCGCGCGGCCCCGCGCAGCATAAACTGAAAAGCCGCCCGAGAAACTGAAGGCATTGAGGACTTCGCGACCGGCCGCGAGTATTTCTATCTGACGGCGGTTTTCGCGCTGATCGAGGAAGAACCCGGTCTTCTGGCCGCGAATGACGTCTGCGTCAAAGCGCAACCCGGTTTCCAGGAATGTAATGGGATGGTTAATCGGCGTCCCTGACAGAGTTTCGCCATTCTTCAAGTTATTGGATGTTAAGTTGCGGCTCAGACGCAAAACAATTGATTCCGGGTGAATAAGTTCGTTTATAGCTTCAAGGATCTGGTCAATTCGTGGAAACCATGCCGCGGTGTACAGCTTCAGCACCGCAACATGTGCGTACCGATCAAGCACCAGCCCTGGAAAGCCGTCATTTTCCCCGTGAATGCAGCGATAGCCATTGGTCTGCTCATCGAATAGGCCTTTGCGCGCATGGAGCGCGCGCTGGACCTGATGCCGCCACCAACTCTCGTCGATCACTTCTGGTTTGCCGCGATGAACGATGCGGATGCGGAGCGGCGATTGCGGATCGTACAGTCCAATAGCAAGAAAGCGGTTGTTCCGATCGTAAACCACGGCTAATTCGCCCATCTCGCCGTCACGATTTTGTTCGCGAATGCTGGCCTCATAAACCCAAGGGTGCCCAGCGCGTACCTGTTTTTCGGCCGCCGGGCTGATTCGCAGGCGGAGCTTCATTCCGAAGGTCGCGGGGACGCACGCCCTCCCTGAAAGAGCTGGTCCACCTGCCTTTTGATCCCTTCATCCATTTTGATGAGGGGTGGCCACTCGCGATTAAATCCTTCGCCCTTGAGCTTGCGGGTGGCGTCGATCCCGATCTTGCTGCCGATACCGATCTCGGCTGTGGCGTGATCGAGCACATCCGCCGGGCCGCGAGTGAAAATGCTGTCGCGTTGTGGATCGGTGTTCGCACAAAGGCGGAAGAGGACTTCGCTTGTGTTGCGAACATTCACGTCCTCGTCTACCACGATGATGTACTTCGTGAACATCATTTGTCCCATCCCCCACAGGCCGTGCATGATCTTAAAAGCCTGCATAGGATAAGATTTGCGGATGCTGACGAAGACAAGATTGTGGAACACGCCTTCGGCCGGCAACGCCATGTCCACGATCTCGGGAAAGTTCATTTTGAGGATTGGTAAAAAGAGGCGGACGCTCGCGGTTCCAATGTAAAAGTCTTCCATCGGCGGCATGCCGACGATCGTCGCAGGATAAACCGCGTCCCTCCGATGAGTGATCGCGGTGATGTGAAAAGTGGGATATGGTTCCGGGAGCGTGTAGTAACCCGTGTGATCGCCGAACGGCCCTTCCATGCGCATCGGCTCTTTGGGATCGACGTAACCTTCGATGACGAAGTCGGCGTTCGCGGGAATTTCGAGGTCGTTCGTTTCGCATTTCACCAGTTCAACGGATTGCTTCCGCAAGTAGCCGGCGAGTAGAAATTCATCCAGCCCATCCGGCAGCGGCGCGGTGGCGCAGAACGTGAAGACGGGATCGCCGCCAAGAAACACCGCGACGGGCATGCGCGTGCCGGTTTCGTAATACCGCCGGCCGTGACGGGCGCCGACCTTCTGCAATTGCCAATGCATGCCTGTCGTTTGCTCATCGTAAATCTGCATCCGATACATCCCTACGTTTCGCTCGCCGGTGTCCGGGTCCTTTGTGACAACGCAAGGCAGAGTGATGAATCGCCCGCCGTCCTTTGGCCAGCATTTTTGGATCGGAAGATTCAGTAACGTAGGTAACGCAGCTTGTGATGAGGTGGGAGAACCATTGAAGCGATGAATCACTTCTTTGCAGCGGCCGGTTTTTACGGGCGTTGGTTTTGCGTGACGTAAATCGAGAGCTGTGCCGAGCAGCTTCATGGCTTCGCGGAAACCGGTGGGCGGTTTGGCCTTCATGAGCGCGCCAAGTTCCGCCGCGACCGCTTCAACTGTTTTGGCGCGCAAGCTCATGGCCATACGGAAGTCCGAACCCATGGTATTGATCGCAAGTGGAAACGGACACACGTCGCCGTTGATCGTCGGTTGTTCGAAGAGCAACGCTTTGCCGCCGCCGGGCTTCTTCATTTCACGGTCGGCGATTTCTGTAATTTCGAGTTCGGTCGCAACTTTTTGCTCGATGCGGATCAATTCGCCCGCCTGGTCCAAGGCATTTACAAAATCGCGAAATGACTCATAAGCCATGGGTAGAGGCTAAAGCCAATCGACTCGAATTCCAACCCCGCAACCTGAGTCAATTGCAGTGATGAAACCTCTAATTGCGGTCATGCTCTCGTGTGGATGCGCATTCGCGAATTGGCCAGCGTGGCGCGGTCCGGAAGGAACCGGAGTCGCGCACGAATCAAAACTGCCGATCCGATGGAGCACCAATGAAAACATTCGCTGGCGCGCGCCGTTGCCGGAACGCGGGAACTCGACGCCCATCGTCTGGAACGATTCGGTTTTCGTGACCCAGGCCATCGAAAAAGAAAATCGGCGCACCTTGATGTGCTTCGACCGCAAGACAGGCAAGCAGCGCTGGCAGAAAGGGGTGACGTTTATGGAGAAGGAAGCTACGCACGAAACCAATCCGCAGTGCTCAGCTTCGCCCGTCACCGACGGCGAACGGATCGTCGCGTCTTACGGGTCCGCAGGTTTGTATTGTTACGACCTGGAAGGAAAGGAACTCTGGCATCGCGATCTGGGGAAACAACATCACATTTGGGGCAATGGCGCGTCACCGGTCCTCTACAAAAATCTGTGCATTCTGAATTTCGGCCCTGGCGAACGAACTTTCCTAATCGCGCTTGACAAGAAAACGGGGAAGACCGCTTGGCAAGTTGACGAGGCCGGGGGCCATTCGGGCGAGGCCAAACCGGGGGACACGAACAAACCACCGTGGATCGGGTCATGGAGCACGCCCATCATCATTAAAGAGAATCGGAGCGATCGGCTGATCATGAGTTTTCCCAAGCGTGTCGCTTCGCTCGAGCCAAAAACCGGCAAAGAAATTTGGACGTGCAGCGGTTTGAATCCCTTGGTGTACACGTCGCCGCTGTGGAAGGATGGGATTGTGGTCGCGATGGGTGGCTTCGGAGGATCCGCTCTCGCGGTAAAAACCGGCGGCATGGGCGACGTTACCGAAACCCATCGGCTGTGGCAGCATCCGCGGGCCAAGCAACGGATCGGCTCGGGCGTTATACATGACGGACATGTTTACATTTTGAACGAGCCACCAATCGTTGAGTGCTACGAGTTAAAAACCGGCAAGCTGATGGCCGACCAACGATTAAAAGGGTCCGGTGCACGAGGTGAAACATGGTCATCCATGATTGTAGCCGGCGACAAGCTGTATGTGATCAATCAGTCGGGCGACACGTTCGTCCTGAAGGCTGATCCGAAGATGGAAACGTTGGCGGTAAATTCCCTCGGTGAATTTACGAATGGGTCACTCGCGCCATCGGACGGCGAAATCTTCATCCGTACGCACAAGGCTCTCTGGTGCGTAGGCGAAAAGTGATCAAGCGGGCACCGCGGCGCGCAGGGATTCAGCGATTCTGATGAACGCTTGCGCGGGGGCTTCCTTAGGCGCAGAGACGACCACCGGATGCCCTTGATCGCCACCTTCGCGGATCTCCGTGAAAATTGGAATTTCGCCGAGGAATGAGACGTCCTGCCGCGCGGCTTCGGTCTTACCGCCGCCGTGACCAAAAATCTCAATGCGCTGTCCATTAGGAGCGGTGAAGTAACTCATATTCTCGACGATGCCCAGAATGGGAACGTTGACTTTTTGGAACATCGCGATGCCTTTGCGAACCACACCCAATGAGGCCTCCTGCGGCGTGGTGACGATTACGCCTCCATCCAGAGGCACCGTCTGGCACAGGGTGAGTTGCGCGTCACCCGTCCCAGGTGGCAAATCCACGAACAGGTAATCGAGCTTGCCCCAATCGACGCTGGTGAAGAATTGTGTGATCGTCTTCACAATCATCGGTCCGCGCCAGATCACCGGCTGATCGCCTTCCAACAGAAACCCCATGCTCATCAGCTTCACGCCAAACTGCACCGGCGGAACCATTTTCTCCTCCGGACTGATGGTCGGCCGTTGGCGTGTCCCCATCATCAGCGGCACGGATGGGCCGTAAATGTCGCAATCAAGAAGGCCAACCGCGGCGCCGAGATGTCGCAACGCGCACGCAAGATTTACGGCGACGGTGGATTTGCCGACGCCACCCTTCCCGCTGGCGACGGCGATGATCCGGCTGAGGCCCGGAACCTTATTTTGATTCGCCCACGGGTTCTGTCCCGCAGCCGCTGCCTGTTGCGGCTGACCAGCAGGGATTCGCACATCGACGTGCACTGCTTTTACACCCGGCAAACCGCGCAATGCCTTTTCGGATGCGTCCTTGATGTGCCGCGCGGCCTCGGGATTCGGCGATGTCAATTGCAGCGTAACACTGATCGCGCCATTGCCGACCGAAATGTCCTTCACCAGCCCAAACGACACAATATCGCGCGTGAAGCCCGGATATTTCACCACTTTCAGCGCATCAAGGATAGCCGCTTCTGTCATTACTGTTCTATGCTCCGGCACGGGGTTTAAAGCAAGGCGCATAAAGGAACTAGGCAGATTCAGGAAGTGGCGTAGAATTTGGTTTATGAAGAGAGTAAAGACTGCTCTGCCAGCATCCCCCCTGCAGCCACCGTTGCTTGAGCTTCGGGACAAGCTTTTGGACCTGCACAAAGCGGTGATCGAGTTCGAGCGGGAGCGCTATGAAAAGACCGTCGGCACCATTCAGTCGCCTTATCATTTTTTGCAGCTTGTCACCCGCGATCCGTGGTTCGCATGGTTGCACCCGCTGTCGCTATTGATCGTGGCGATCGACGAAGCAGTCGAACAGAAGGAGCCCCTAACGGAGACTATTGCGGACGCGCTGCGCACGCAGACTCGCGCGCTACTGGTTGCGGACGAGAATGCGCAGGGTTTTTCCGGCCATTATTACGTCGCATTACAGCAGGAACCGCAAGTGGTGATGACGCATGCTGCTGTCATCAAATTGATCGGTCGCCAAAAAGAAAGTGAGTCTAAATGAATACACCAAAGATTCAGTCGATGGCCCAGGATTTGCGCAAGCAACCGCCGCCCAGCCCCCATGAAAAACTTGGCGGATATGTGATCGCGCAACGCACGCTGGTAAAATGCAGGGCGTTTTTGGCCGGGACAAACGGTGAATACAATTACCAACCCTGCGGCCTTTCGCAATTCTTGTGGGAATTCACCGGTATCAAGGCGGACGCCTTCAAAGATTTCGTGGCAACCGGCGCGAGCGATGAGGAGGTAGCGAACTGGCTGCGCTCGAACAGCAAAGTCAAGGACGCGAAAGAAATCATCCGGTGGAACAATAAGATGAAATGCACGCTGATCAGCCAACTGCCCGACAGCTATCAGGAGTATTACGAAACGTACATTCCGCAGTTCGCGCCGCAGCCGAATAAGGTGAGGTTCTTTTTCGACGTCTATGACGCGGAGGAGGGACGGTTGTGAGGACCCCGATGTTAGCCACACTCTCTGGGGAGAGGGCGCCCCAGGGGGCGTCAGAAGGCGTCAGGGCGTTAGGAGGCCTGTAAACATTGGCTGGAATGCAAGTTTTCAAGGTGTCAGGAGGGCGTCAGGAAGGGCCTTGGGACCCGTCAGGACCTGACCTTGACCGTCTGTTTCAGTGGGGCAGCGAACGCACGGCGACCGCGAATTTTCCACCGTTATACCGCGCGTCCTGCGTGGTCATTTGAAAGTTTTTAATCTGCCCTGTGGAATCAGGATCAACGAAGCCGATAAAGTCCGCTTCAACAATTTTGCCATCTTCTTTGTGATAGAAGCTGTGGGCCATCTTGAAGGTGCCGCTTAATTGGACGCGGGAGCCCACTCGCTTGGTACTTGCGGAGAGACTTTCGAATCGGTTCTTGCTTACGTCATTGTTCTCAGTGGCCGGATAGAAATGGGTGAGAATCTTTTTCAACACGCCCTGATCCGGTTGATCGGCCAGTAGCGCTCTTTGTTCTTCGGCTGTGAGCACGACCCAATTCTCGACGGGAAATTCCGTCCATGCACCCTTACCATCGGTGGAACGCGAGACCAGGTGCAATCGCAAGGATCCTTCGTCGCTAACCGGAGCCGCGGATTGCGGGTGGACCTTGGCGACAGGTGCACTCGGTCGCAGCTTGAGGTCGGTCATAGTTTTTTGCAGCATCGCTGTCAGCACCTTGGGCTTCGCCGCTTCGGCCACGTGCATCGAATCGATCAGCTTGCCGTCCGGATTGAGGATGTAAACGTGAACTGAACCGACGGACTTTTTCGCGACGTGTCCTTCTTTGAAGATGCGTTGGAGTTCGGCTTTTTCTTCTGCAGCGGCGCAACCATTTTTCGCATAGTCTTCGTTCACGACATAGACGGGAACGAAGTATTGGTTCAGGAGCGCGATGATGTTCGTGTTCGAGAGCGGACCCGCCCTCATGCTAAAGGCGCCCCCTCAACACCGCCCGATATTCATCCGACCATCGTGCGTGAACAGGAAAACGGGGCGTTGATGTTGTTTGCCAAGCTGTATAGCGTCGCGAATATCCTCAGCCCAACCGATTTCATCGAAGCGCTTCTCGCTGGCTTTCGGCTGCAATTCGCGGACCCGTTGCTCGACCCAGGCAGGATCGACATCCGAAGCGAGGGTTTTCGCCGTAAGCCACAAGAGCGAAAAGGCTAGAATGTTTCGCATTACGCTGGTTGGACGCGCGTAGAAATTCTCAATTCACCAAAAATGGTAGGGTTTCACCCACCATCGGTGTGGCGGTAAATTTAATATAACTGATACCGTGAGCCCAAATAGCAATTCCAACAGGGAATTGGGGAACGACATTCAGAGAGTGCAAATACAGAACAAACGAAGCTTCAACCGGATTCGGCAGGATCTGTTGCGCCTCAAGCGCCGCCTGGCCGCTTCTGATCCAAGCCGGCGTTTACGGCCGCATCAGGACTAGCGATCCGTCAATCCAGGTGACGCTATGGCTTGGGGGGCGTCGGAGCCGGCGTCGCCGGAGGCTTCGTGGCCAGCCTGCTGTGGTGCATGCCGTAGCAGAAATAGATGACCAGCCCGATTACCAACCAAATCACCAATCGCAGCCACGTTTTCCCCGAAAGAAAAACCATCAGGTAGATTGCTGAAATAGCCCCCAAGGGAGCGACGATCCATACCGCAGGTGTTTTGAATGCGCGCGGAAGGGTTGGTTGTTGATAGCGCAGAGCCAGCACGCCGATGGAAACAATTACGAACGCCAGCAGTGTTCCGATAGAGACCAGGCTACCTGCTTCACGCACCGTAAAGATCGCCGAGAAGATGGCAACGACAATTCCCGTGACGATCGATGTGACCCACGGTGTTTTGAAGCGGGGATGGATTCGGTTGATGAACGGCGGGAGAAGGCCGTCTCGCGACATGGCCCAAAAAACTCGCGATTGGCCGAGGAGCATTACCAGGATTACAGAGGATAACCCGGCGATAGCGCCTATTTTGACGAGCCGTCGCATCCAGGCGCCCATGCCGGCGCGGTCCGCAGCGAAAGCTATTGGATCCGGAACGTCCAGGTCTTTGTAAGGGACGACCCCGGTCGCCACACCGGCGACTAGGATATATAGGACCGTGCAAACCAGCAGGGAACCAATAATCCCAATCGGCATGTCGCGCTGCGGATTTTTCGCTTCCTGTGCTGCCGTGCTGACTGCGTCAAAGCCTATGTAAGCAAAAAAGACAATCCCCGCGCCGGCGACCACTCCGCTCCAACCGAATGCTTCGCGAGACCCTGCGTTCGGAGGGATAAACGGATGCCAATTGGCGGCGACGACTGCGCTCGCCGCGCCCGCAATAAACATGATTACCACCGCCAACTTGATCGCCACAATGATATTGTTGAAGGAAGCCGACTCCCGGATGCCGAC
>DATENK010000613.1:0-3155 GCA_035275085.1 Verrucomicrobiia bacterium
AGCAAGGCGAGGAACTCAACCTGGCCCCGCTGGATTCCGCGTACCTGAACACCTCATGGACGCATTTCGTGCCCGGCTACAACTTCAGCCCGCGTTTTGGCATCAACGTCAGCATCCCCTACGTTTACCGCGATTTCCGCCGCGTCGAAATACCGACCACCGGAGGGATCATCGACGAAAAAGGGAATGAGCACGGCATTGGGGATATGTCGCTGATCGCGCGCTTTGCGCCCGTTCAGATCGCGGAAATGGATTATTCGATCCTGTTCAACCTGCTCGCGGGGATTAAGTTTCCAACTGGCGACACGGAGCGACTCGACGCCGAAGTGGCAAGGGCGCGCGTAGACGAGCAGCTTTTCGGGCCCGGGCACAATCACAGTTCATTTGGCGGGGTCCATCAGCACGATCTGACCCTTGGGTCGGGCTCATACGATGGAATTTTCGGCTATGCGCTGACGGGACGGTGGAAGAAATTCTACTTCAACCAACAAATGCAATATTACATGCGCACCGAAGCGGGCGGCTACGAATACGCGGACATGTTCATCGCGTCAGGCGGACCGGGCGCGTATGTGATCACCAGCGATTCCTGGACAGCTAGCCTGCAAGGCAATGTTTATTACGAGACCAGCGGCAGCGATCTGCTGATTGGCCAGCGCAACATTCACACGGGCATGGCAGCGTGGTATGCCGGGCCGCAAATCAACCTCACCATCGGCGAACACTTCAGCTTGAACCTCGCGGCGGAATTGCCCCTGCATTACTTCAATCGCGGGTTGCAGACGGTGGTCGATTATCGCGTGCATGGCGGGTTGACGTGGAGCTTTTGAAAATTTGAGTAATTGGTGCTTCTCTGGTGCTGGTGATTGGTGCTTGGGTATTACTTCGACGATTTGATATGTTCTGCATGTGGCTGAAGTAGCGCCAGCACCCTTAACGCCTGCCCAACTAAACGAACTTCGCGCGATCGTGGGCAAAGAGCACGTCATTTCCGGGGAGCACGAATTGCTGGTTTACGAATGCGATGCCTACACGCTGGAAAAGAATGTGCCCGGGGCGGTGGTATTGCCCAAATCGACGGACGAGGTCGTCGCCGTCGTTAAGTTTTGCAAAAAGCACAATCTGCCCATCATCCCCCGCGGAGCAGGCACCAGCCTGAGCGGCACGGTGCTGGCGGTTACGGGTGGGGTGATGATCACGCTGACCCGGATGAATCGCATTTTGAATTTGGATTTTCGGAATCGAAGAGCGCTTGTGGAGGCCGGTTGCGTGAACGCATGGGTGACCAATGCCGTGAAGTCGCACGGATTGTTTTATGCACCCGATCCTTCGAGCCAGCCGGCATGTACGATCGGGGGCAACGTCGCCACGAACTCCGGTGGGCCGCATACATTGAAGTACGGTGTGACCACGAACCACATTCTCGGTTTCGAAATCGTTTTGCCGGACGGTGAAGTGGTGTGGCTTGGGACCGAGCCCGATGGCGGCGAAGACGTGGAGGGATACGATTTGCGCGGGGCAGTAATCGGCTGCGAGGGGATGTTCGGGATCGTCACACGCGTGTTGTTACGACTGGTTCGCGCGCCGCAAGGATACAAAACGATGCTCGGCGTCTTCGAGACGGTGGATCAAGCCAGCCAAACGGTCAGCGACATTATCGCGGCGGGGATTCTTCCCGGCGCAATGGAGATGATGGATCAGTTGATCACGCAAGCGGTCGAAGCGGCGTACAAGTTTGGCTTTCCGCTGGATGCAGGCGCGGTGTTGATCGTGGAGCTTGATGGCCTCGCTGCCGGCCTGGATGCACAAGCCGAACGCGTGATCAAAATCTGCAAGCAAAATGGCGCCCGTGAAGTACGCATGGCCAAGACGGACCAGGAGCGCGCCGATCTTTGGAAGTGCCGTAAACGCGCGTTCGGCGCGATTGGCAGGCTCAGCCCGAACTTCATCACGCAGGACGGTGTCGTGCCGCGTTCGAAGTTGCCGGAGATGATGCGCTTTATCCGCCAATGCAGCGAGAAGTATCAGTTGCGCATTCCGAATGTGTTCCACGCCGGGGACGGCAACATTCATCCGCTGGTGCTCTACGATGAGCGCGATCCCGACCAGATTCGGCGCGCCCTTGCCGCCAGTCACGACATGTTGGAAAAATGCATCGAGTTCGGCGGCAGCGTGACGGGCGAGCACGGCATTGGCGTCGAGAAAATTGATTTCATGGCGCGGCAGTTCAGCGCTGACGATCTCGAAGCCATGAAGATGTTGCGGCGCGTGTTCGATCCCGAAGGCCGCTGCAACCCGCACAAAATGTTTCCCGGCTCGAAACGTTGCGCCGATTTCGCGCAAAAGAAACAGATCGCCGCATGACCGCCCGCATCCTCGAATATCATCCCGAGGACATGACCGTAACTGCCGAAGCAGGTTTGTCGCTGTCGGACCTGCAGGCGGAATTGAAGCGAGGCGGGCAATGGCTGCCGATTGATCCGCCGTTTCCGGAACGCACGGCCGTCGGTGATTTGATTTCGCAAAATCTGAGCGGCCCGCGCCGCTTTGCGTTTGGAACAATTCGGGAGCATCTCCTCGGCCTGAGCGCCCGACTGGCGGACGGGCGCGTCATCAAAAGTGGCGGAAAGGTCGTAAAGAATGTGGCGGGATATGATTTGCACAAACTATTCGTGGGCAGCCGAGGGACTTTGGGAACCATCACTCAGGCCACATTCAAAGTTCGGCCTGTGCCAGAGAAAGAAGTTATTCTGAGCGCTTCACCGGGCGTGCTAGATCGAGTCCTTGAGTCCGAACTGACGCCGGTGCTGCTGGACCTGGTGCCGTCCAGTCTCGTGATCGCCTTTGCCGGAACGAAGGACGAAGTGGACTGGCAACTCGGCGTGGCGCAGTCCTTGGGCATCAGTGAACCGGGCAATCTTGATTACGAACGCGAGTTCTGGTCACGCGAGCCTGAACCATACAAATTGTCGGTGCTGCCGTCCCGTTTGATGGAAACACTCGATGGACTCGGCACCGAAGCGTTTGTTGCCCGAGCCGGGAATGGCGTGATTTATTATCGCGGCGGAAAACCGCCGCCAATCCGACCGCCCGACAAACTCTCGACGCGCCTAAAAGCAACTTTCAACCACGAATGAACACGAATAGACACGAAT
>DATENK010000614.1:0-9587 GCA_035275085.1 Verrucomicrobiia bacterium
GCCGCGGGAACTGGGCGTTATATAATCCGAGGTAACCGCCAGAGACGTTCAATCCAAAGCTGCTGTGAAATGGCGGGGTTTTGCGGTCCTTGCCGGAAGCAAACACAACCACATACTGTCCGGGTCCGAGAAAGAAGGTGGGGAAAGTCCAACGCCCCGGATCGGCCGGATCGTCGGTCAATGACCAACCGGTGAGGTTTACTGAGGTCGAGCCGCGATTGAACAGTTCAATCCAATCCTGTTTCTGGCCATCAGCGTCCTCCAGGCTCGTCAGATTATCAGCCAGAAACTCGTTGATTACGGCATCAGCGGTTGTGGATGGATCCAAAGTAAAATTCCAGCCGCCCCCCGCGAAATTGTTTGGTGCAGGCGCCAGGTCGTGAATGCCGTGTCCGGAAATCCAAACGGGCGTCACGCCGCCAGGGGCCGGTTGCGCGAACGTAAAAATGTACCGCTCCGGGGCAAGTGCCGTGATGCTCGCGGCGGGCTGACCACTGATTTGCAGGTCCCCAGCGTCGACGCCGGTGACTGGTTCGCTGAAGACGACCTCGATTTGCGTTACAGCCGCGACTCGCGCATTTGACGCCGGGGTGGTGAAAAGCACCGTAGGCGGAATGGAATCGATGATTGTGTAAGTCCAATTGGTGGCGAAGGCGTTGAAGGGGTTTCCCGCAAGATCGGTGATCGCCGTGTCACCGTCGAAGTTCACGGACACCGGGCCGGGCCCGGGCTGCGAAAAGTAAAATGTGAATACGGCGTTCGAGCCTGCGCTCGCGGTTGCGGGCGAACCATTAAGGATCAGGTCGGAGGGGGTCAGTCCGGCGATGGGCTCGCTGAAGGTGACCGTTACATTGGTGAGTGTGCTGACGGTTCCCGGCGGCGGATCCAACTGGACAATGGTGGGCGGAATATCATCCGCGCCCTTGGCGAGCATGCAAATCCCGAGAGTGACTGCGAGAAGGAAAGAGCTTTTCATAATGGGGATCGCTGCTTGGCGAAAAAGGCTGGCCCCGCGCGCGGGACCAGCCTTATCGCGATAAGTTGTTATTGGATGCCTACTTTGTAGAAGCGCTTCGGCGGGAGCGGACCTGGATCGGTCAACGCTTGCACCGAGCCATTACCGGGGAAAGGATCGACCCCGGGTAGTGGGTTCCAATCCGGGTCGGAAAGGTCGTTCTTATAGAGCAACATGTACGACGCTCCCGTCACGGTTTGCACTGATACGCTAAACATGCCCCGGGTGCTGTCATAGCTCGGGCTGCTGATCTGAGGCGGAGTGAACCCGTTCACGGTGGCCGATGCGCTGTTGTTTCCAGCAACCGGATCAGATGTGCTGGAGACGACGGTGGCCGCGTTCACTTTGGCGCCGGCCGTGTTCATGGTCGCGACTAGCGTGATCGTGGCTGAACTGCCCGAGGCGATGGAACCAAGGTTGCAGGTCACGACACCACTGGCCAGCGCGCAAGATCCCTGGCTCGCGCTGGACGACACATGCGTCATGCCCGCCACGATTGGATCGGTTACCGTGACGAGGTTCGCGGCATTCGGGCCATTGTTAGCGACGGTGACGGTGTAAGTGACACTTGAACCCACCGCTGCCGCGGCGCGAGAAGCTGTCTGCGAAACTGCGAGGTCCGCGAGGGGTTGGCTGATGCTGAAGTTGCTGAAGCGGCCGGTGGAGGCGAGGCCGGCGACGTTGTTGTGCGCCGTGACTGCCACACCGAGCAACGCGGTCTGCGGCAGGGTAGTGTTCGTGCTGCCGACGGTCACCCAATCCACGTTATTGGAGCTGGCATATTCAGTCACGGTGTTGCCAGCGCGCGCGAGGCGCACCCACATGTCAGGCATATGGATGGTGGTGATGTTGTTAGCCCACACGGTCGTCGCGCCGGCCGCAGTGGCTCGGTACCCGGGTTCGATCAGATCGCGCCCCGGCGGTGGCGCATTGCCCAGCAACCAGATGGTGGGGCTGTCGGTTGCGGCAGTCGCGCGCAGCATCAAGCCTGCTTTGGCGGTGTTCGGGCCGGAGGCTGTGCCCGTGAGGGTCAGGTCGCGGACGCGCACTCTTGCATCGAAATCGCCGGTGATTGTGCGGCTGTCGAACCGCCCGGTATCAGCGGTGCCGAAAATGTCGGCGCCGCCGCCAATGACTTCAAAGATACTCGGATCGCAAGTCCATTCTTCGCCCACGCGCGCGTTGGAGCCGAGTTCGGCGCCTATTAACCCAACCACCGCAGAGGGGAGGTCGAAGTCTGCGCTGAGATTGTTGGCCAGGTCGAGGATACCACTGACATGCACCGTGAATGGCCCGGAAATTGGCGCGTCCAGCGTAATCAGCACGGAAGTCCGGTCCGGACGCAACACGACTGAAATGATATTGCCTGCAGAGCCGCCATCCGGAGTGATACCATAATTATAAGCGTCAAGAGCGGTAGAGCTTTCTACGACTTCGTTGAAACAGACGCCGACCCGCAAACCGTCGATGCTTCCGGCAGATACCGCGACTGGAGGTGAGACATCCTGGTTCACGGTCAATGTGGCGACCTGGCTTGTAGCGGACGCACCGGGGACGGACACGATGACGCGCCATTGGGAACCGTTGTCGTCAGGATAGCGCAGTAAAGGTGTGGTAAACGTGGCGGTGTTTTGCACGCCGAGCGCGTTGGTGAATCCGCCTGAGCCATCGCTCTTCTGCCATTGATAGGCGCGCAATGCATTGGCGGGTGTCGTGGTGGCGGCAGCTGAAAATGTTACCGTCCGATACTCTTCCAAGGTGGCGCCCTGCGGGTCCGCAGTGATGGTCACGGACGCGCCGACGGGACTGGCGTATTGCTGCAAGTACGTGCCTGGAATAGCCTCAACGTTTGTGCTCCATGGTGGCGTCCACGCCGCTTGCATATAATCGCCGCCGGTGCCTTCCTTCCAGAGCGCCTCGATAAAATAAGCCTGGCCGCCGGTCAAAGTTCTGGTTTGCGGATTGCTCTGTTGGAAAGTTCCATTCGCTCCCGCTCGGTTGGCAACGACGGTCGCAGTGGCAGGATCTGCACTTGAGCCAAGCCTTAGTTCCGTATCATCGTCACCACGGATGTAAAAGGTGTAGTTGCCATCGGTAGGCGCGACCAACCACCCTACCAGCCGTCCGCCGTATTGTTCGAGGTTTGGGGAGGTCGGTGCGTTCGAGGACACGTTAACGTAGCTGGAGATGTCCGGGTTGTTTGGGTATTTGGCGTGACTGGTGAGCATGGAGACCGCATTACCGGTGGTGATATTTGTAAATAACTCTGATATGAGGAATCCGCGGGTCTCGACCCAGGCTGTGAAGGACAGCGTCGTGTCCTGGGCAATCATGTTCGGGGAGGCGGCCCGATCCAAAACTCCGTTCACAACCAAATTATAAATGTAGCCCGGTGTTTGCGGCGTGGTGGTGATTGTCAGCGTGGTGCCGGCGCTGTCCAGTGACAGAGTATTAATGAACAAGCCATTATCCAATTGATAGTTCAAGGGGTCGGTCGCGCTTTGCGGGTCCACCGGCTCCGAAAAGGTCACGTAAATATTCGTCAAGGTCCACTTCGCGTTCAGCGCCGTTATCGTGGGCGGAGTGGTGTCCGCCTGCACCGTCAATTGCACCACGCTGGTGACCATTCCAAACGAGTTGCTGCCGATGAGTCGGAACCACGCACCATTATCGGCCATAGTCGGCTTGGACAAAGACACCTGGGCTTTGCCCAGTTGCGCGCTGGCACCGGGAATGTTTGTAAAGGTCGTGGCATCGCCGATGTCCCGAGACCACTCTATCAGGCGCGGCAAAGCACCTGTTGCCCCAACTGAAAACGTTACAGGGGTGCCTTCGACGACCGTCACGTTCGATGGCGGCGGGTCAAAAACAACCGGACCCGCATATGTGATCGGCGGAACGCCATTGTTCAACGCGAGTTCCACCGCGCGCATGAAGATCCTTTCGCCCTCAGGTGTAAGATTGTCCGCGCCTGCTCCGAGCGGTATGGTGACGCCATTGCCCTCGCGGCTGCCTGCGGCGACAAACATTCGGTAGCCACCGAGGCTGCCGCCGGCCGCTGCCGGCACCGCCGTGCCCGCCGGGAATTCTGCAATGAGGTTACATGTATTCACGGTGGTCGAGCCACGCGCAACGAAAGTTGCCTGAGCCAGGCTCGTGCCTCCCGCAGTCGGCGCGTTGGAGATCGTGCTGGTGTTGAAGAGATAGGCTTCATCGTAACTGTTGACCATCGTGTCTCCGCTCATCACGATGTCAGAGAACAGATAGGCCGTTTTCACGTTCGCTACATTCGGGCCGCGAAGCCGTGTCGGCGGTGTTGTGTCCGGCAACACGCCGTTGCCGCCTACAAACCAAAACAACCGGTTCCCGTCCTGGCGCACGAGATATGGGCTGGTCATGATCAACGGCTTCGTGACACGCGCATTCCAGTTACTGCTCTGCGGGGCCTGGAAACCTGGGCTGTTGATGGAGCGGCTGACGATAATCAGGTCATTCGTGTTGATGGCCGCGAGCTGGGCGGCGGTCAACAAGGTATTCTGGCTGTTCGGCGGATTGAATCGGAGTACGTTATGACCCGCGTTTTGCAGCATGACGACGTAGAAATCGTCAGGGAATCCCACGATCGGCGGATAAAAAGTATTATCCGTACCCGGATCAGGGTTATCGCTGACGAACAAGATGTTGGCCGAACGAAGTGTCTGCGTGGCGCAGAACGTCAGCAGGACTGACATCAAAACAGCAAGCTTTCCGGGGATTTTTGGATTCATAGTGCGTGTGTATTTACGGCATTCTGACCTTTGTATTCCGAGCTGAGATGACCGCCATTATTCAGGTTTCGGCGGGAAAAACAACCTTTTTATGGCGTTGATGTGACGGGAGTATGGCGGATTAAAGGCTTTTAATTTATAATTAAATTGCTCTTAATTTCCCAAGCGCACGATCCGGTAAAACCCGCTCGTTCCAGCGGGCCGCAGCCCCGTCCAACTCGCCTGACTGCCCTGGGCCACGATGCCGCCGCTGACGGGTGCCCAGGTGGTGTTTGTTAGGCTCGGCTTGTAATCCACGTAATACGTACGCCCCGACTCCGACCGCCAGGAGAGCGTCACGGCATTGGGTTGGACGCGAAATGAGGTGATGCGAAAGTCGTTGCCTTTGAGGATGGAAAAATGATCGGAGACCATGCCGGTGCTCTCGAGGAATTGCGCGTCCAGCCGGTCGTTGTTGATGTCCAGAACCAGTGAGCCCAACTCGCTCACCGAGAAGAACATGGCAGGATGGTCCAGAGTTCCGCCGCTGGTCTGGCCGGAACTCCCGGCGACGACGTAGACAGCGCCGGGGTTGCTCGTGGCGTCCGCTGACTTAACGTACGGGCCACTCTCGTCCGCCCGCCCGCTCCGGGAATCGCGAATTAGCGATGGGTTATCGTCAATTTCGGACGAGTAACCATAATGGCCGTTCAACAAAAATGAGCGCTCATAACTGTGGCTGTGGCCGCACAACACAAGGTCGACGCCATAGGACTCCAGGATCGGCAGCATGTTCTGGCGCATTTCGATCAGCTCTATTTCCGAATCCGAGTCATGCGAGCCTTTGGTGTAGGGCGGGTGATGCCAGAAGGCGATGAGCCATTCATTGGTGTTCGCCGCCAAGTCCTGCTCCAGCCACGATGCCATGGGGCCGGTGGTTGTTCGGTCTCGCGTCATGGCGTCCAAACACACGAAATGAATGTTCCCGTAGTCGAAGGAATAATAGTTTTCCGTACCCGAGGGGACACCGCCGGCTTCGGCGCGCGTCGGCAAGGTGAAGATCGAAAAATACGGCAACGGGGCTTCGCCATTGTAGGTTTCGTGATTTCCGATGGTGGACCATAATACGCTTTTGCGAAGCATATCTGGATACATATCAAATACCGCTGCAGT
Source organism: Verrucomicrobiia bacterium (assembly GCA_035275085.1). Lineage (GTDB taxonomy): Bacteria > Verrucomicrobiota > Verrucomicrobiia > Limisphaerales > DATENK01 > DATENK01. The sequence continues at coordinate 5,935 of DATENK010000614.1, forward strand.
GTAGTTTTCGTCGGTCCCAATTGGGTACGCATTGTCTCCGAGCATCAGCCATAAGTCTGTGTGCCGCGAGCCGGTGAACGCCGTGTAAGCATCGCGTACCGCGGCCGCAGCGCTACCCGCTGTTCCTGAATCACCCAGCACCCAGATGCGCGTCGGTTTGGCGCCTGACGGCGCGGTCACGAAAAAGTGATCCGATCCGGAAGCGAGCGGAACACCGGCATCTACGATCGAGTAGTAATATCGTGTGTCGGGCGACAAGCCGCTTACTTTGAGCGTATGCTCGGAGGTTAAGTCGCTGTCGATCGCGAAGTTGTTTTGATTTGCAGCGTTTGTGCCATAGTGGACCTCACTTTGAGTCGGGAGGCTGGTCCGCCAACGCACGATGATGCTCGTGGGCGTTCCGCTCTGGAGGTACGGGCCGCGCGTCATTAGCTGCGCAGATGTCGGTACGGCCCAAATCAGACCAACCACCAAAAGCCAGCCCGAACAGTCACGGTTCACGCGGCTAACTTACCACAAATCGAAACGTCGCGTACCTGACGTTTACGGCTTGCTGATGCTGTAAAAGCGTTCGCTGCCTGAACGTGTTGTCAACGCGCGATACTCCGTGCCGCCCAGCGCGGTGATCGTGGCGCCGCCATCCGGCGTCCAGGTCGCATTGGCAAGACTTGTTTTGGCGCGCAGGGTGTAACCGCTCGCATCGCCGCCGGCCGGCGATGCGAAGTCAATTTGAACCTGGTTGGCGCCAACCAATTCAACGCGCGTGATCCGGATGTCGGTGGACAGATTCACCACGCGTACGTTGTCGAAGACGACGAAGTGCTGGCCCGCGTTTGAAGCCGGAACGGAATCGAACTGATCGTTCATGCCCAGCATGATGTTGCCGCTTGTGTACGCGTTCGTGTTTTGGTGCTGCCAAATCAGAATGTCGTTCACCTTCAGCGAAATCAGGTTGTTAACCTGGCTGAGCTCAACTTCCGACCATGCTTTATTCGTGCTATTGCCGACACTCCCCGGTGAACCCGCTAGTGCATAAGGCGGGCTCGTGATCAAACCGGTCAGCGTTGAGGCGGCGCGTCGCACGACGATCGTTGGTAGACTCGTGGGCGTCGGATAGGTGTAACCGCTGTAATCTTCCAGGTTGCTGGCGTCAGTTACAATGCCGACCCAAAAACCATCCCCACCCGCGGTCGTGTTGTTCGCGTCAGGTGATTGAGTTGCACGATTGGTCAGGCTTCCGGAATGGTTGATTCCTAACAACGCATGCTCAGTAGTAGAGGCCGTTCCGTAACTCAAATACATATCGAACCGCAAGGCATAGTCGCCGCTGAAGGTGCGGCCACTCGGGTAAAGGTTTATCCCGGCCGAACTCCCTACAGTGTCCTTGTTCACAGCGGCGAACAACCCAAGGGTGCTGCCGTCATGGGTATTGGGAGCCGGCCCAATTCCGAGCGGGCCGTAATCGTATGTCCAATTCACATTGGCGTCATAAATCCCGTTGTTGGCGCCGAAGCGAATCTGCCAATTCGCCGAGGGATCGACCGTGAAATCTTCCGCGAACAACACTGGCGCCGGCGGCTGTTCGTCGTCGCGAATCCAGCGTGTAACTGTGTCCTGCGCATCGATATTGTAATCATATGAGCCGGGCCCGACGCTGATCACCATCGTCTCGGTTCCCTCATAATCGAAATCATTGAGGGGTGTGAGCGTCACCGTCTGATTCACCACGTTGGGAGGAAACGGAAAGAAATTCGTGGACAAGGTGAAGTCGATTCCTTCCGTCGCGGTTCCAGTCGAGAGCACTTCCGCGGTGTAGATATCCGCGTCCAAACGTCCGAGCCGTGATACCGTCAACGTGATCGTGTCGCGCGACAGCGGCTCATAGACATTCGTTTTGCTTCCGCCGGTGATCCGCAACGCCGGAAACTCGTTGTCCAGGATTGTCGCCGTGGCGTTCGTCGGGCTTCGGAGTGCGTAAGAGCTGCTCGTTGCAAGATTTAATATGACAGTTTCAGAGAATTCAGCCACGTCATCATCGATAGGCGTAATTGTCACCGTGGCGTCGGCTACACCGGCAGGGAACTCAACGGACAATGGTATGGTGGCGTAATCCGTGGTGTTCGCTGCCTGTCCACTCATGAAGTAGTTCACAGTCAGCGGCGAGGACAAGTCGCCGCTCCTTGTGAGAGTGAATGTCGCCGGATCCGCTCCGTCTTCCGCTCCCTGGTTGTCCGTTGCGGTCACGCTGACGCCCGGTAACTCGATAATATTGACCTCAAACGTGCCATCTGAACGCGTGGTGGCCGTGCTCTCGCCGCCCGGCGAAAAGATGCGCAGCAGTAGATTGCCGGAGCTCAAGGCATATAGATTGCCAGCGGCATCAAAGGAAATGTCGCGGCCGAGTGTTGTCGGCGCACCCGAGTGTGTTTGCACGACCTGGCGTTGAGAAAGATCCGGCAGACCATTGACCAGCGGAATAATCCATGTCTGAAGATCGTCGCGGATGATGGCCATTTTTTTGTTGTCCGGTGAAATCTTGACCGCGCGTGAGATTTTTAGAATATCCGTGGCGGCAGCATCATTTAAGACCACGCGACTCTCCTGCAGCGACCGCCAAAGAATCGTCGTGCCATCAGTATCGACCACGACGATGCCCGATTCATTGCCGGCGCTGCGGTTTTGCATCATGAAGAACTTGCCATCCGGAGCCCGGTCCAAGTCAGTCGTCACGTTCACAACCGTATTGATCAGCGGATTAGCCAACTTAGTCGGCGGCGCACTATAGGGTAACGGTCCGGCGCCAATGTCCCAACGATACAAGGTATTAAAGCTGGCACTGCCTGGGAATTGCCCATCGATTGCGTAAACCACCATATCTGCAGTGGCCAAAGAGCCAAGCACGATCGGTGAACTGCCAATGGTGGTATGCACGCTTTGATTGGTGACACCGTAATTTGCGAGCACCGGTTGGCCGGAACCGCTGCTCACGTCCGGATCGGTGCGATAAATGGTTCCGGTGTTCGTCGAAAAATCTGCAATGTAAAGATAATCATCCGGGCCGACCTCGATGTGCCACGGACTGTTGGCGGCTGGTGTTGCTGCGCCAACATTGAAGTTGATTCCTGCCGTCGAGGCTGTGTCGCCGCGCCCGAGGGCATCGGATTGATCGGCATTCATGATATACAAGCCGTCGCCTACCGGACGTCCGGTGGCCGTCCCAGCCGCGCTATTCGCCACATAGATGCGGCCGAAGTAAGGGCTGCTCGAATGCATGTTAACGGCCACGCCGCGTCCACTGTTAAACTGCATGAGTCGATTCGTGTCCGTGCTGATCAGTGTCCAGACTGGCGGTGCGCTTTTCTTCACGACGATCTCGAACGAACTGGCCGCGTCAAGATTGAACGAGTGCGTGCCGTTATCGCGCGCGCCGAGATCCCGGCTGCTGGCACCGCCGTCGAACACGACGGTTACATTGTCCGCGGATTCGTTCAGTATGAACGACACGATACCTGCATCGACACGGACGCCGGACGCATATGGCGTGGCATATGCCATTGGATTGAAGGATAGAAGAACCGCGACACAGGCGGCGACGACCAGGGAAAACTTACTACGCATACGTTGCTTGGGGTTCTATTGAGTTGGGAGGAGCC
>DATENK010000615.1:0-3037 GCA_035275085.1 Verrucomicrobiia bacterium
GGCGCGAAGCGCGGATTAGGCCGCCATTTTTTCACCACCGTCGGGACGTTGGTGCGCGTGTCCGGGCCGATGTTCCAGCTTTGCCCCTTCAAGCTTTCACCGGGCTTCAGTTTCAAATACAGCAACAGCTCACGATCGGAAAAAACGTTGGTACTTTCGCGAATGCTGAGTACATGCGTGGGCCCGTTCACGTCCACAAACGCCGCCCCGGCGACGAAATTGGTGCCGGAAATTTTCCCATTCACTTTGCCGCGCTGCAATTTCACTTTCTCAGTGTCGAGCGTCCATTTAGGCGGCACAATTTTTTCCTCCACGGCGCCCGATTCCGCATTGGTGCCTTGCGAGGCACTGCCTTTCGGGGCAGGGCCAGTTTCGCGAGGCATGGGAATCGTGGGATTGCGGCTCGGGTCGGTTTTATCGAGCACGTCATACAACTCTGCAATATGTCCCATGCGGCCTCCGTCGGAATCTTCGCCAGCCTTCTGGCGACCGACGTTAAGCTTCGCCTGATAATCGCGAATTGCGGTGAAACCGAAGTAACCGGCCGGCGGAATCAGCAGCACGCAAGCCGCGATGGTCACAATGCGCTTGACCTTGGCAGCCTTGTCGCTCGCGTCTCCGCTTTGACTTGCGGAAAAATGTCGCACTGGATTCGCGCCATGCGAAAAAGAGGCGACCGGCGCCGGCGCGGACTTCTGATGCGCAGCGAGGCCGATCTTCAATCCTGATTTGGATTCAGGCGCCGCAGCGGCGGGCGCCTCAACCGCCGGCACTTGGATATTTTGATGGCAAGCGGGACATTGGATTTGCTGGCCACCATATTCCTCCCCGCACTGAATCTTTTGCGAACACGAGGGACAATTAAACTTTAACTCGCCCATGCTGACACGACATTAAACGCAGCATTCGCCGTCTGCGTCAAGTGGGGTGAAAAGAAAAGGTCCAGGCAACAGACGCCAAGGAGGTGGGGGTGGGGAACCCCGCTGAAGGAAACGATCTGCCACCTGGACCAAAATTCAAATATCCACCAGCGGCAGCATCCTATACATCCCCACCTTCCATGGCTATAAGATAATTTGTCGAAACCGTGTCGGTCGAACACCTACAGTGAAAGCACGGTTCTCCTGATTTTAGCGTCGCCGGCGCAACGCCAACACCGCCGCGGGAACGGCGAGACTCAGCAGCGCGAGCGTGTTGGGCTCGGGAACCGTGATGAATCCAGGTGACAAGTAAAGGTGCGTAGGATCATAAGCCCCAAAGAAAGCTTGATTCACGTGACCGCTGCTAATCGTCCGCAAGTTCGCCGGTGGCGGATCGGGTGAAAACGACCAATTCGCATTCGTACTGGAAGAGAAAATGCCGTATTCATTGACGTTGCTAAAGTCGTTCGTTGCCGGAGATCCGGCGCCGTCCGTTGAGAAAATCCACAGATATATTTTCTGATCTGCAAAAAAGGGATCTGTGCTGAACGAACTTCCCGAGAAACGCCCTTGCTGGCCCCCAATCGTGGTGATCGTCGTGTCCTGGAGCCCGAATGGGTGCCAATGCGCGAGCAGTTGCTGAGGGTTATTCGCGTTGGCCGCTAAATTAAAAGTTGCGTCGAACGTGCCAATCCAAACCTCATTGAGATCTGCCACGGCACTGCCGTCATTGTTGTAAATGGCGGGTTTCCCAGGAGCGGCGGAATAATTGACCTGGCTTTGCGCTATCAGGCTTGGCGCCACCGCCACCCCAAACATCAGACACGTTATGAGTTTTTTCATGCGTTTAAATTATTGGGACGGCAACGTCCAATCGAATACCTGGGACGGCGGACGGCGGTAGATCATGAAGACCGTACCGGGAGAAAGTGTCGCACTCGCCGCCGGCTGATATTCAAAATCGTACCAGCCTTCGAATCCGGCGAGGTTCCAATAAAAATACGTCGTCGTGGTTCCGTCCGGATTAAACTTCAGGAGGTTGTCTGCAACGTCCGCGTTCTCACCCGGAACAAATCCTGATGCGAGGAGATTGAGCTGGTCAATGCGGACCGGCGTTGCGCGATGATAAAGCCCAAGCATGTTATACCCAGGCAGAACCGGGATGGTGGAAGGCCCCGGCTTCAGGGGACCACTCGACGTTAACGTGAGGTTCGCCGCCGTGCGACGTCGCACCATCAGTCCTTGCTCGGGATAAATGATCGTCGTGCCCGCAGGTGTGTAATCATCGAGCAGCCAGCCCGTCAGTCCGCTGAGCGTTGAATAAAAGTAGATCCGCGTCTGCTGGGTTTCAGGAATGAAGTGGCGGACCGTTTCGGCGTCATCGATGTTTAGTCCGGCGAGCAGCCCGGCCTGATTGCCAGACCCGAAGACTTCGGCCACGGTATGATGCTCTCGGATCCGGTAACGGGCGCCGACCGTGATCGAAGGCGGCAAGGCGCCCGAAAAAGAAAGTCGCTTGGCCGCGAAACTTACCTGCTGAATGTCCGCTTCCACACCATTGGCGAATTCAGCGTAGAGCGGCCCGCGCGCCGCAAATTGCGCGCTGGTCCAATTGGCGCCGCTATCGGTAATCGACGTCGCGCCCACCGCGCTCACTTTCCCGGCGTAAACCGCCGGCCGCACGGCGCGCAAAGAAAAGAAGCCGATGCGCTCGGCGCTTCCCTGAACTCCCGGTATGGTCACAGCGGATCCCACAAATGTTTCCGACACGGTTTGAACGGCCGCCCCGAAAGCCGGGAGGGCCATCCAGATCATCATCGCCACGCAGGGCAACTTGTGATTTTTCATAAGCAATAATCTTGCCTGCCCCGGTTAAGGGGCATTTCTGACGACTCGAAGGCGGATAAATCGGGCTGCTTGCGGCGTAATCGGGACTGAGTCACGATATGTAACCCGCTGAAAATCGCTATTTACAGGGGTGCTCGACATCAGGACTGTCGTCGCGGCCCATGTGGTGTTATCTGCCGAGACTTCGGGAATGTATTGCAGGGTCGTATCGTTTAGCCGGGCATTGAACGTCAACGTCTGGTATTGATTGCCGGATATCGTAACCGTCT
>DATENK010000616.1:0-7683 GCA_035275085.1 Verrucomicrobiia bacterium
CGCGCTTGGCGTATGGTTTCTCAAAAAAGGATTGCAGATGGATGAGCGACCGAAACCGGCTCCCATCGTTGCCCGGGCCCCGGAACCGATTGCCGGACCAGCTCGGGTAGTCGTCGTGCATGTCACCAACCTTGTAACCCCGTCACCACCGCCACCAGCTTACAAACTGCAAGGGATTTACTGGCGGCCAACCAAACCAGCCGCTGTCGTGAATGGCAAAACGGTATACGTTGGCGACCGCGTCGACAGCGCGCGTGTCACAGCCATCGACCAGGAAGGCGTAACGCTCCTTGTCGAGGGGAAGCCCAAGGTTTTATCCTTGCCGTAGCGCCTCTTCCCGGCCGGCTGGCACCTTTCCCAGATGGTAGAGAATGAATCGCCCAAGCTGTTGCGCGTTCAAACCGACACCCGGCGCCATTCCCATTTCCGTCAGCAATTCCACCTCAAACCGAATCACACCCTCAGCCGAGATGTTGTCAACGGCTTCTGTCATTAGCCGAAACATTTCGGGTAAGGGGGTTTCCTTTTCTGTAGCCTGAATCAATAATCGCGCGCAGTAGGCTGCCTGTTGCAGCGCTTGTAAATCTCTGCGCAGTAATGGATGGGTTTCCATTACTTTGACTTCGCGCAAGGTGTGTAGTTCCGACCGCTTGCTGCGGACGAAGCTGAACTCCGTTAGGTAAAACAGATCGAGCTTGCCACGAAACGGCGAGTTGGTTCGCCGCGCGCCTTTGGCCGCCGTGCTGATTCTTCCAAACTCGGGCGTCAGCCAATCCACGATCAGGCTCGTCTCGGTGAGCGGCAGTACCCGAAGGATCAGCCCGCGCGTTTTCTCGACCATATTTTCTCACAAGGGAACGTCGCCGCCGCCCAGCGCACCCATTTTTCTTCGGCGCGTTTCATCTTTGCACGTTTGGCCTCGGTCTGATCGTCGTAACCGCGCAGGTGCAACAGACCATGGACCAGATAGCGGACTAATTCCATTTGGGGCGTTGTTCCGAATTCTTTTGCCTGCGCTGACGCGACATCCGGGCAGATAAAGATTTCCCCATGCACCTTCTTTCCATCGCTGTAATCGAACGTAATCACATCGGTCGGTCCTTCGTGGCCCACAAACCGGGTGTTCAACTCCGCCATCTTCTTGCATCCGACGAAATACACGCCTAGCTCGCGCGATTGGTTCGGGAACAGTTCGCGGGCCAGAGCCAGCGCAATCTCCTGCAGCAACCGCAGGTTCATTCCTGCTGCTTTTTACCGCGATGGTCCTGATACGCATCGATGATGCGCATCACGAGCGGGTGACGCACCACGTCGCGGCGTGTGAACTCGATCATCGCGATACCTTCAACCCGCTTGAGGACATGCTGCGCTTCAATGAGACCGGACTTTTTGTTTGCGGGAAGGTCGACCTGCGTGATGTCGCCGGTAATAACCGCTTTGGAACTCATACCCAGGCGCGTGAGAAACATGAACATCTGCTCCATGGTTGAGTTTTGCGCCTCGTCCAGAATAATAAACGCATTATTCAGCGTGCGTCCGCGCATATAGGCAAGAGGCGCGATCTCGATAACCCCGCGCTCGGTGTGCTTCTGGATTTCCTCAGCTGGCAACATGTCATGCAGCGCGTCGTGCAGCGGGCGTAAGTACGGCGCGATCTTCTCGTAAAGATCCCCCGGCAAGAACCCGAGCGCCTCACCGGCTTCGACGGCCGGACGCGTCAGGATGATCCGTTGCACCTTGCCTTCCTTGAGGTGCGACACGGCCATAGCCATTGCGAGATACGTTTTGCCGGTGCCGGCAGGGCCGATGCCAAAAGTGACGTCGTATGCGCGGATGGCCTCGACATATTTTTTTTGTCCGACCGTCTTGGGCGTGACGTGCGGTTTGCGGGTTGAGGTCGGGATGCGTTCGCCCATGACCTCTTTGAGCGTATCGACGCCTTCGTTCTGGACAATGTTGAGCGCGTGCGAGAATTCGCGGCCGCGCACGGCGGTTCCAGCGCGCTGTGATGATTCCAGCATCTGGAACAATTGCTTGGCGCGCTCGACACCTTCGGCGGGCCCTTCGAGCTTGATCCATCCCTCGCGAGAGGTCGCTTTCACACCCAATTGGCTTTCGATCGCCTTCAGGTTTTGCGGATCGTTGTTGAAAAGCTGCTGCGCGCTGCGGGCGTTCTCGAAATGTAAGGTTTCGCTCGCCATGACTTAACTCACAGTTGCCGCTAACTCCGTGCGCAACCGTGCCGCTACGTCCTTCAACGCTTCCGGCATGACGCTTGTATTCGCGATCACGGGCATGAAGTTCGTGTCCCCGTTCCACCGCGGCACAATATGAATGTGCAAGTGTTCCACAATCCCGGCGCCTGCGACCTTACCGACGTTCACGCCGATGTTGAATCCGTGCGGCTTCATGACTTTGGCGAGCGCGTTCTGGCAACGGCGTGTGAGTTTGATCAGATCGAGCATTTCGGCGTCCGTCAATTCATTGAAATCCGCAACTTGCTTGTACGGCACGACCATCAAGTGTCCGCCAGCATACGGATAGGAATTGAGCAAGGCAAAGCATGTTCGGTCACGAGCGATCACGTAATTGGCTTCGTCATCGCTGGACTGCGCAACCTGGGTGAATAAGGACCTGTCCGATACGGGCGATTTGGGCCCGAGAATATATTCGATTCGCCATGGCGCATGCAGACATTCCATCGACCAGAAACTATGAGGCAGTGGAGTAGTTGTCAAAGGCCGGTAGGGCTCCGGCGATACCCATTAGAGGCAAGCGAGCTGACGGGCCTTCCGAAAGACGACATACGTCTGCAGCGAACATTCACCAGACAGTCCCGAGGCCAACGGTTAAGCTGACCACGCATGGCTGATTTTGCGAATGGATTGGGGCGGGTGCTTTCGAAGCGGGGCTTTTGTTCAAGGGCGGAGGCGCGGGAGTTGGTGCGCGCCGGCAAGGTGCGGGTGGATGGGCGCATAGTTCGCGAACCGGATGTGGTGGTGAAGCCCAAAGCAAAGATTGAGGTGGAGGGGAAAGCTGAAGAAGGGAGGGACGAGAAGGTTTACTTGATGCTGAATAAGCCAAGCGGGCTGGTGACGACGACTCGGGATGAGCATGGACGAGATACGGTTTACGCGTGTTTCGCGAACGCAGCGTTGCCGCGGATTATTCCTGTTGGGCGGCTGGATAAAGCGAGCGAAGGCTTATTGTTGTTCACGAATGACAATAATTGGGCAGCGCGCGTGACGGATCCGGGGAGTGGGGTGCCAAAAACGTATCATGTGCAGATCGATTGCGTGGCTGACGATGAGTTGATTGCACGGATCAAAGGCGGCGAGGAATTCCCCGTGCGCGACGCGCGCGTCTTGCGTAGGGGCGACCGTAATAGCTGGCTGGAGATTGTTTTGGAGGAAGGCAAGAACCGCCACATCCGGCGTTTGCTGGAAGCATTGAGAACCGAAGTGCTCAGACTCGTACGGATCCGGATCGGGGGTCTTGAATTGGGAGGTTTGGCGAAAGGCAAGTGGCGGCATTTGACGCCGGATGAACTTCCTCTAATTCGCGGTAAGTGAAATCGTGCTGGGCGAAGAAAAGATGACGTGAGAAGAGTCGGGGCGGTAGCGGGCAAGGATGCTGAGTTTGTCGGCTTTGGGTTTGAGCCCGATGAATGAGGCGGTGATTTCATACCCAATGCCGATCGAAGCTTTGAATTGGAGAAGGCGAAGTTCTGAGGCTGTGTAGGTCCAGACTTTAAATGGCTGGTGGGCGTTCGTGGAGTTGTTAAGCAAGCCTTCAAAGGCCAGAAGTTCGAGGGTGCCGCTGGTGATCGGGACAGGCTTGGGGTTATGCGCATTGCCGGCGTAAATCTTCACCGCGAGGGCGTCTGGGCCAGGCATCCCGTCGAGATTCAGCGCGATGGGCGCAGCCAGGAGATTGAGTTTGTCGATGGAGACGGGGGCCGCAGGCGTGACGGGGCGCTTGTTTGTGCTGGAGCATCCTATCAGAATCGACCCAAGCAGTACGAACAAAACTCCGCGCCAGAGATCAGAGCTCGTCATCTTTATGGAATGGCGTGGCAGATTTGGATGGCGGCAAGTGCGGCAGGCCATTCGTGTTGGTTGACGGGCGGCGAAGCAGCGGATTGAGGAGGCGTTCCTTGAAGGAGTCCTTTTGGAATTGGTCCTGCAACGTTGATTCACGCAGTTCCCGATCCGTGACGGCATCGAGGTCCATAGTGCTAGCAACCGAACGGACATTCACGAGGACCTGAGGCGTAAGAAGGATCAGCAATTCTTTGCGGTCCATGATCCTGCGATTGCTCCTGAAGAGGTTCCCGAACACCGGGATATCGCCCAGGAAGGGAACTTTCCTGACCCGTTTGTCGTCTGTGGTGCTGATTAGGCCGCCGAGCAAAATCGATTGTCCACTCTGCACGCTGACGGTAGTGGTCGCACGACGTTCGTTGATGATGGGCGCGTTTACACCGGGCGAAATTGATATGCTCGAGCTGGTGAGCGCGCTATTGGTGGTGCCGATGTCCATCTTGACGGTACCGTCCGGGCCGATCCGAGGTGTGACGCTGAGATTGATGCCGACACTTTGATATTCGACAGTGCTGATTTGCGTGTTCTGTTCGGTAATGCGCGTATTCGTAATGAAGGGGACACGCTGGCCTACGTTGATCGCGGCCGGACGATTATCGGCGGTCAGGATCTGAGGACGGCTCAACACTTCCAGTCGACCCTCGTCTTCAAGCGCCCGGAGAATAAACGAGAAGTCATCGCCGGTGACGGCGGCCGCCAATCCGCTACCGGGCGCTAAGGGCCCCGGGATCGGGTTGCCGGGTTTTGGCAGAGCCGGGATCATGACCTTGGAGAGGCCGAAGTCCGTGCCGCCGAGCAGATCGGCCGCGCCGATGCTACCGGTTACATTCCATTCGATGCCGAGATCGCGTGCGGCGTCCAGCGAGACTTCGGCGAGCAGCACCTGAATGAGGACCTGCGGCTGGGGTTGATCAAGATCATCAATGATTTTTTTGATCTGGGTGAAGAAACGCGGATTAGCCGAAAGGAGCAAAGCGTTGCTGGTGTCTTCCGCGACGATCGCAACTTCCTGTTCGAGCATCCGCTGGGCGGTACCGACCGCGTCCGCACCGAGGACCTGAGTGACTCGCTGCCGCTCCTGATCGAGGAAGCTGCGGATGGCCGCCTGGACTTCTTTAGCCTGAGCATTTTTGAGCCGGTAGACTTCGGAGTGGCGTTCCTGGCCTTCGCTGGAATCGAGGGACTCAATGACCTGCGAAACGAGAGCGACATAATGTTCGGTGCCGCCCACCAGGAGACTGTTGGTGCGCGGATCAATGGTGACGTTTAGCGCGCTCTGCTCGGCGGTACCGATGGTGGCGGAAGCAACCTCCTCTTCCTCGGCCGCAGGAAGTTCCGGACCAATGAAATTATCGCCGTTCCGGTAAGAGGCTTTGCGGAAGATGGAGCCGTTCCCATTTCCCTGGGGATGGCCGTTGGCGCGAACGAGCGTGTATTGAATCGACCGCGGGTTGTTCTGCCCGGCAGCGCCGCCCTGCTGCTGCAAACGGAACATCGCCATAAGTAACTCAGCCATTTGGCGCGCGTCAGCGTTAACGAGTGTAAATACCTTGATTTTCGCCTGCTGATGCGCACTGGAATCGAGAGCGTCGATGACTTGCTCAAGAAGGCCCATATAATCGACCGGCGCGGAAATGATGAGCGAATTCATCCGGCTATCGGGAGTGATGAGCACGCCTTCCCGGAGTGCCGAGGTCACCAACTGGCTGCCTTTGTCGGTGCGCGATATAAATTGCAGGACCGAAGCTGCATTCGGACTTTGTTCGGTGAGTGCGGCTGGACGCATGTTGAGCGAGGAATTCAGGATCGTCGAAAGGTTTTGGGCATTGGCGTACTTCAGGCCGAATACGCGGATTTCGGAGACGCGCGCGACGTTGTCGGTATCGAGTTTTTTGACGAGTTCGCCGATGCGTTTGAGGTCGGCCTCACCTGCGGAGACCACGATCGCATTCAAACGCTCGTCGGAACTGACCAGCACTGGATACGCGGTGCTGGTGCCCGGCGTCCCTTCGCGATAAAGGCCCTGGATGGTAGTGGCGACTTGTTTAGCAACAGCCTTGGCGAGCGGAAAGACCTGGACCGTGAGCCCGAGTTGCGCCTGTTCGCTGTCGAGTCGCTCGATGAGCGAGTTGACCATGCTCATGTCATCGACCGAGGCGCCGACGAGCAGCGCATTCACCCACGGATCGGCCACGACGGTGATCGGATCAGGCGGTTCGCCTTTAACGCGCGGGGGGCGATTGACGAAAAGCTTCTGCAACGTTTCCTGGAGTTTGCCAGCCGTGGTTTGCTTAAGCTGGAACACGCGGAAATTCATGCGAGACATGGCGTCTTCACCGTCAAGTTGCGCGACAACACGATCCATAATGTCGAAGCTTTCCTTGCTGCCGGTGACGAGCAAGGTGTTGGCGCGATCGTCAGGGATGACAGCGACCGGAGCGGTGCGCTGCGGGGCGTTGACTGCAATCGCATCGCCGGCGCGTTTGGCGCGGAAGAATTGCTCCAGGACGGTGGCGAGGCTGCTGGCTTTGGCGTGTTTGAGTGTGTAAACGCGAATGTTGGTTTGCTCGGCGAAATCCTTGGTATCGACTTGCTTTATCACTTCGCGGATCACGGCGAGATTTTCCGGGCTGGCGGAAACGATGAGCGTGTTGCTGCGGGGATCGACGGTCACGGCCATGGCGTCGCGTTTGGTGGCGGTTTGCGTTGTGGCGGCGATTGGTGTGCCGGGGCGATAGAGGCCTTGCTGGACGAGAGATTGCAACATGCTTGCCACGCGCTGGGCGTCGGCAAACTGAAGGGTGAAGATTTGGATCATGCCGCCCGCGGCGTCGGGTTGGACATCGATTTTTTCCAGCAGGCCACGGAGCACTTCGAGGTTGTCCTTGCTGGCGGAAACGATGAGGGCGTTATTCAGGCTGTCGGTCTCAATCTTTACCTGGTCCTGAGGTGAGGCTTCGACGCCGGGAAGAGTGCGCGCTTTGATGCGCGCCGTAAAAATGCTTTCCAGAGTGGCCGCGAGCCGGCCAGCGTCATTATGCTTGAGCTGAAGCACCGAAAGGGTAAGCGCGGGATCGTCGAGCCTGCGATCGAGCTTTTGCAGCAATTCGTCAATTACTGCATTGTCATCGACAGCGGCGGCAATCAGGAGCCCGTTGCTGCGGGGATCGGGAACGATCACGGGCTTGTTGCGTTGCACATCCGGTGACTTGGCAGCCTGGTAACGTTGGTTGAATAGATTTATCAAGGCCGAACTGACGTTGCGCGCATCGGCATAGGTGAGTGGCACGAGACGGATTTTTCCGCTCAGGGCTGTAGGCGCCTTATCGAGTTCCTTGGCGAGCGATTCGACAAGTTCGAAATTATCCTTTGACCCGGCGAGCAGGATGCTGTTGCTGCGCGGCTCGCCAAGCACGAGCACGCGCATCGAGTCAGTTTGCTGTTTGGACAGCGAGCCTTTTTGAGTCACGCGCGCATCGAGCAAACGTTGCAGGTTCGCGGCCAACTCACTGGCATCGGCATGCTGCAGTGGAAGAATCCGAACGTCGCGCAAATTGAGTTCGAGCGGTTTATCGAGTGC
>DATENK010000617.1:0-5930 GCA_035275085.1 Verrucomicrobiia bacterium
GGTGACTGGAGGGGCGGGATTTTTGGGGTCGCATCTGGTTGATCTGCTGTTGGCGAGGGGGCATCGGGTGATTGCGTTGGATAACTTCGTGACGGGGACGGTGGAGAACATCGATCACTTGAGTGGAAACCGGAATTTCAAATTCGTTCACCAGGACGTCACGGAATATATCTTTCTTCATGAGCCCGTGGATTATGTTTGGCATTTTGCGTCGCCGGCGAGCCCGATTGATTATCTGGAGCTGCCAATCCAGACATTGAAGGTCGGCTCGCTGGGGACGCACAAGGCACTGGGATTGGCGAAGTATAAGAATGCGCGCTTTCTTCTGGCGTCGACGTCGGAGATTTATGGTGATCCGCTGGTGCATCCCCAGACGGAGGATTATTGGGGGAACGTGAACACGATTGGACCGCGGGGATGTTACGATGAATCGAAGCGTTTCGCCGAGGCGATGGCGATGGCTTACCATCGCGAGCATGGCGTGGAGACGCGGATTGTCCGGATTTTCAACACGTATGGTCCGCGGATGCGATTGAATGATGGGCGTGTAGTGCCGACGTTTTTGTGGCAAGCGCTGAAGAACAAACCGATCACCGTGTTTGGGGATGGTAAGCAGACGCGCAGCTTTTGTTATTGCTCGGACCTGATCGAAGGAATTTACCGGCTGATGATGAGCTCGCATTCCGAGCCGGTGAACATCGGCAATCCGCGAGAAATGACGATGATCGAATTTGCGCAGGAGATCATCCGGCTGACGGGTTCGCGTAGCAAGCTGGTGCACAAGCCGTTGCCCCAGGACGATCCGAAGCAGCGACAACCCGACATTTCAAGGGCACGCAAATGGTTGAAATGGGAACCGGTGGTCGGGTTGGGCGAGGGGTTGAAGAAGACGATTGGATGGTTTGAGGCGAAGCTCTAATGAAGTTCCAGGTTCCAAGCTCCAAGTTCCAAAGAAGCTCCAGTTTCCAAGCTTTAAGGGGCCGTTTGGAATTTGGAACTTATTTGGAACTTGGAGCTTGGGATTTGGAGCTTTTTATGTTTGACGGTGATGAGCTTTCTGGTTACCAGCACGGGACTTTCGATAGGAAGACATGCTAAACGCGAAGTCCTTTTTGGCAGTTGATTTCGGGGCGACGAACCTGAAGGTGGCTGAATTCGAGTTGAACGAAGCCGGGGGACTGCTCTTGAGGCAGTACGCGTTTCGGTCATTGGGACCGGAAGGGATGCAGGACGCGGCGCGGGAGCAAGCGGTGGTGAAGGCGCTGCAGGAGTTGCTGGCGCAAAGTGGATTTCGATCGAAGTTCATCAACGTTTGCGCGCCGGGATTCAACACGTTCTCGAAATTTGTGAAGTTGCCGCCGGTGGACACGGCCAAGGTGCCGCAGATCATTCAGTACGAAGCGCAGCAGAACGTGCCGTTCCCGCTGGAAGAAGTGGTTTGGGATTACCAGATTCTGGGTGCGACGGGGAACGAGTTGGAAGTGTTGCTGGTGGCAATAAAGGTGGATGTGGTTGAGGGATTGTTTCGCATGGGCGAAGCGGCAGGGTTGCGGACGCAATTGGTGGATGTCTCGACGGCGGCGCTGTGCAATGCGTTTCGATTCAATTATCCCGACATGGAGGGATGCTCGCTGTTGCTGGATATCGGGGCCAAGACAAGCAATCTGCTGTTTTTCGAAGGCAGCAATATGTATTCGCGCGGGATCAACATCGGAGCGCACGCGATCACGCAGGATTTCGCGCGGGAGACGCGGCTGCAGTTCGACGAGGCGGAGCGAGTGAAGATCGAGGAAGGATTTGTTTCGCTGGGCGGGGCGTACGAGGAGCCGGACAATCCACAGCAGGCGGCGATTTCGAAGATTGCGCGGCAGGTAATGACGCGGCTGCACATCCAGGTGAACCAGACGATTCAGTTTTATCGGAACCAGCAAGGCGGCTCGCAGCCGCAGCGGCTGTTCCTCGCGGGCGGGGCATCGCTGATGCCATACACAGCCGAATTTTTCTCGGAGAAGCTCGGATTGTCACCCGAAGCAATCGAGTATTTCAATCCGTTCCGCAATGTGCAGCTGGAGGAGACTTTGAATCGCGAGGAATTGGCGAAGGTAGCGCACAGCCTCGGAGAGGTGGTGGGGTTGGGATTGCGGAACGTGGCGCATTGCCCGGTGGAGTTGAACCTGATGCCGAAGAGCTCGCTCAAGCGGCAGGAGTTCAATCAGAAGAAGCCGTTCCTGGTGGCGGCGGTATTTTGTTTGGTTTTTATCGTATTGGCGTTCGGCGTGTTTAATGGGCGGGTGGCAGCTGAAAAAGAAAAGGCGCTAAAGAGTTTACAGGGGCGTCTGCAACCTCTGCAAGGCCATCAGGCTAAGCTGGACCGGGCCATGGGCGAGTTGCGCAACGCTGAGAGTGAAGCGGAGCAGTACATGACGTGGATGGAGGAACGATTTTATTGGGCGGGAATGCTGACGCAGCTTCGGGAGATGCTGATCAGCGTGGAAAATAAGAAGGAAGAGGAGTTGAAGGCAAAGGTCGGACTGTGGGTTGACAGCATGGTGCCGATCGTGTGCGACCCGAGTGCAGGGTCGGGTGGTGGCGCTGTGCCAGCCGGTGGAATGATACCTCCACCCGCGCCGGGCCCAGGTCCCGGACGGCGCGGCGGCGGGCCTGGTTTCGGTGGACCGCGCGGTGGCAGCGGCAAAGAAATCTGTTCGGTGTTGTTCAAGTTCAAAGGGAGCAATTTGAAGGAAGCGGCGGCAGCGGCGAACCAGGATGCGATTTATGCGATAAGCGGGGCGTTAATGCAGATGGATTATTTCGATACGAACGCCGTCAATCTGGGCAGCATGTCGGAAGACTCGGGCGCGGAGACATTTGGGTTTGATATGACTGTGAGACTAAAACGACCGATTCGATTCTGAGATGCTTTGGGTCAAACGAAATTTGTTTCTGGTGATCTTCGGCGTAATTGCGCTGGGGTTGTTGGGATGGTCGATCATGTTCTTCATGGGCAAGCGCGCCGAGAACGCGAAGCTGGAAGAGGACCTGCAAGCCGCTAAAAGCCAGCTCGAAGCTCTGTATGCAAAAAATCCCTTCCCGAACGAAACCAATATTTCTTTCGCAACTGCAGAAGTTGCGCGGGTGCGGAAGGATGTGAATGTCGTGAAGGAGTATTTCCAGCCAGTACCCTTTGAGAAGGTGGCCGACAAAGACTTTACGGTGCTGCTACAGAATACAATTGTCGATTTGCAAAAGCGCGCGCAGCAATTGGGAATTCAGTTACCCGAGCCCGATTATGCATTTTCGTTCAAGGCGCAAAAGAACGCGCTGACATTTGCGCCCGGAAGTTTTCCGACGCTGCCATTGCAATTGGCGGAGATCAAGGCGCTGACGGAGATTATTTATGATGCGAAGATCAACCGGATCACGAACATCAAGCGCATGAAGGTCACCACAGACGATCCGGAAGGCTCGCCGGATTATCATGCATATACCACGCACACGAACACCTTTACGCAAACGGTGTCCAACCCGTACCAATTCGAAATCCACAGTTTCAGCGGTGAGCTCGCTAAGTTGATTGAAGGTTTATACAAATCGAAGCACGGATTTATTCTGAAGTCGTTGGAAGTGACACCCGCACCGGAGACAGCGGGTGCGGTAGCCGCTGTCCCGAAGCCGGTAGTTCCACAGCCACAGCCACAACCGCAACCAAGACCGCAGGCTGGCCCAAAGCCGAAACCCGAAGCGATGAAAACGGTTTTGAACGAAAAGCTGCTAAAGGCAGTTTTGCTGGTTGAGGTCGTCAAGCCACTGAAGTGAGGCCCCTATGGAGTTAGGCAAAGCTGGAGACATATTAAAAAATCACTACGAGAAATTGGTTCTTGGCCTGGCGTTGCTTGGGTTGGCGGCCGCGGTCGTGATATTGCTGCAGGCCAGTTCCGATGAGCAAGACAAGATTAAAGATTATGTGAAGCAGATTGCTGGTCGTACGCCGGCGCCGGTAAAGCCCCTGGATTTAGGCAGACTGGAAAGCACCTTGAAAAAGGCGCAGAGCCCTCCAGCCTTGACCTTGGCCGGCGAACACAACTTGTTCAATCCGGTGAAGTGGCAACGGCGGGGGGACGGAGCATGGGTCAAAAATGTTAAAGGCACGGAAGGGACGGTGGACGAGTTGGAAATCACGCGGATCGCCCCGCTGCAATACATCATCAGCCTGGATAAGTTTACCGGGACGGGATATACGATTGTGGTGACAAATGAGGCGGCAGTACCGCCTTATCCGAAGCGGTATTCGCAATTCTATACACCGGGCGATACCAACAAACCCGTGTTGATCTTGCGGCAAGTGATGGGCGCGCCGGATAACCCCGATGGGCTGGTCGTGGAAATCAAGGACACTGGGGAGCGCATCGAGATCGGCAAAGACCGGCCATTTGTCCGGACTAACACGTTCGAAGTGGATCTGAAGTGGAAAGTCGAGAATCGGGAATTTAAAAAGCAACGAACCAACTCCGTTTTAAACCTCGGCGGAGACCCCTATAAAATCGTTGCAATCAATCCGGCGGAAGTAGTATTGTCCGCCCCCAACGACAAAAAATACACGGTGCCGGCACCCAGGGCGCCATAATTTTGTTGTCGTTGTAAATAAACAACACCCGAAAAAATGAAACTAGCCCTCCGCACAGGCGGACTGATCCTCCTGTCCTGCCTGACTTCTTTTGCCCAAAATCCAGTCACTCCGACGGATGATGCGGTGCGCGAAAGCATCCGCCGCGAGGCGGCCAAACTCGAGTTGCGCCAGCGGTTGACGCAGGCGCAGGAATCACAAAAGCGCGGCGAGTTCAACGCCGCGGCGAAGTTGTATGAAGATTGTATCATCCTGATCCGGCACGTAGGAACCGGGATTGACCTTGAGCAAGGGGAGGTGCTCCGAGGGATTGTGGCGACGCGCCTGGCGCTGGCGGAGCAAGCGCAACGGCGCGGGGATTTTACGGAAGCGGACAACCATGTGGAACGCATCTTGAAGCTGGACGCACGCAACGAACAGGCGCTGGCCTTCAAGAAACAACTCGAAGAAGAGAAGCGGCGCTCGGCTGGAATGCGGCCGAGCCAGGAGACCGTCTCTCGTATTCCGGAGATGCGAACCGAAAAGGTGACGGCGGCGACGCTGGTGCAGGACGGAAAGTTATTGTACGAGGCGGGGAAATTGAATGAGGCGGAGGCGAAATTGATGCAGGCCACAAAGATCGATCCGAACAATCGCGCCGCCTTCTATTACCTGGAAGTGATCAAGGAACAGCGTTTCCGGAACGAGTCGGCGTTGCAACAGCAGCTTTCGAAAGGAATGGTGCTGGACATTTCGAAAGCGTGGAACCAACCGATCACGCGAGACGCTTTGCCGACGCCGAACATGATGGCGCGGACGAACCTGGTGAAAACGAGCAAAGGGCGCCAGGCGATTTACTCGAAGCTGGACCGCATCCGGCTGGACCTGCAGGCGGACAATTTGCCCCTGGGCGCGGTGATCAATTTGTTGAGCGATGAAGCGCGCAAACGCGATCCCGAGAAGGCGGGGATTAATATCTTCCTCAATTCGAACCTGGACCCGGCGGCTGCACCGACGCCGGCGGTTGACCCGGCAACGGGATTGCCGATTCCCGGCACAGCGCCGGAGCCCGTAGATCTGAGCGCAGTGACTGTGCGCATCATGCCGCCGCTGCTGGACATCACATTAGGGCAGGCACTGGACGCAATCAGCAAAGCGACGGACCGGCCGATCAAGTTCTCAGTGGAAGATTATGCGATCATTGTCTCGCAACGGCCGCCGGAGACGCCGACCTTGTACACTCGGTTTTTCAGAGTGGACCCGAACACGTTCATGCAGGGCTTGCAGGGTGTGGTGACGCTGAGTTTCGGGCAGGCGCAGTCCGGTG
>DATENK010000618.1:0-2683 GCA_035275085.1 Verrucomicrobiia bacterium
GTTGCAAGATGGCCTGGTGCTTCGTTATCGAGCCCAGGATGAAGGTGTAGATGGTTTACCGGGTCGCGAAGGCACGTTCCTTCCCTGTTCTTTCTGGCTAGTAAACGCTCTCCACTTTATTGGACGCACTGAAGATGCCAAAGCGCTGTTCGAGCGATTACTTTTATTGCAAAACGACCTCGGACTTCTTTCCGAGGAATATGATCCAATCGACAAACGCCAGTTGGGTAATTTCCCGCAGGCGTTTACTCACCTCGCGCTCGTCAACACGGCCCGCATCCTAAGCGGAGACGAGCCGGCTCCGACGCCGAGTTCGGCGTCTTAATTCAAACGCGCACTTCAGAGGAAGAAACGAGACGGCGCACTAGATCTTCGATAGTGACGATTCCGAGCAGATTTTGTCGGCGATCCAGCACTGCGGCCAGGCCGAGACGGGCGGCGCGCAATCGTTGCACGATTCGATAGGCCGGTTCGTCCGCATTCGTCATGACAATGCGCCTGGTATAGTGACTAAGCGGTTTGCTTCCGTTCTTTTCCAACAAAACGTCGAGGACGTTGATTAAGCCAGTAGGCTGACCATCCGAGGCAATAACAGGAAGTCGATCGAGCCCTGAGGAAGCACTCAGCGCGATGGCGTCGTTGACCGATGTGTTTGGCGTAATGGTGACGACGTTGGTTAACGGCACCATAACGTCACGAGCCTTTACGCCGCGAAAATCGAATACGTTATGAATGAGAGCACGCTCCGTCGCGGTCAACGAACCTTCCCGTTCACTTTGGGATGTGATCTGTTTCAGTTCTTCTGGGGCGGCGAATAGGCGACCGCGTTTGACCGCCCGCCGCGGTAGGAAAAGCCGGCCTATCCATCGGCCTAATTCCAGCACGGGCCAGAGCATTAGTGATACAATTTCAAGAATGCGGGCGAGACGAGCCAAAGCGCGAAACGGAAACCGGCGGAAAAGCGATTTGGGCAGCACACCGAGCAGAAAAAGATAAACCGGCAAAGCAATTATTATGGCGAGGATGAAACCGGCCGAGCCGAAAGCCCGGACGAGTTGCCGCGTGAGGAGGATTAAAGCAAGAATGTCGGCGGCATTTGTCACCAGCAAAACCGTCGCCAGCAAGCGCTCAGGCTGCTTCAACAATCGATTCAGTCGCACCGCCGCCGGGACGCGACGTTTTACATTTTGACGCAACCGAACTGGATCGATGGAGAGCAAACCGCTCTCAATTCCGTGGAAGAGAAACGAAACGATCCAGCAACAGCCAATGAGAATAGCGATCATCATAAGGCGGCACTGCCGTTTCCAGAGGTTTCTTCTTCCGCTATTTTTTGCAACAGTACCTCTTCGATGCGTTTGCGGCCTGCGCGCCGAACGGTGATCGCGAGGCGCGGGATTTCGAGTCGCGTCCCTGACGGCGGCAAATATCCAAGCCGGGTGAAAACGAACCCGCCGATGGTGTCGATTCCTTCCGCCTCAATTTCAAAACCGAGGTGTTCCCGCAAATCATCCAGACGCGCGTTTCCGCTAACCAGAAATTTCCCGTCATCCAGCGTCTCGATGTAAAGACCAACATCACCGCTTGGGACCGCATCGCTTAGGATCTCTTCCACAATATCAGACATGGTGATGATGCCTTCGGTTCCGCCAAACTCGTCTACCACGATGGCTAGTCCCTGAGCGTGGCTTAAGAACAATTTGAGCAATTCCAGCGCTCGCATCGTTTCCGGTACAAACGATGGCAGGATCAATCGCTCGGTGTAATGCTCGGACGGATCGAGCAGAAACATTTTCACGTCGATGATCCCCAAAATCTGGTCCGGCGTGTCCACGTAGACCGGTACCCTGCGATGGCGTTTGTCTCTCAGGCGTGCAATCGCCTCTTCGTTAGTCAAATTGTCGGGCAACGTGAACGCATCGACCCGTGGAGTCATGCAATCTTTGGCGGTTTTGTCACCCAGCTTGATGATTTCCTGGATCATCTCGGCCTCCGCCTCGTGCAAAGCGCCTTCCTCCTCGCCAATCTCCACCAGCGTTTCCAATTCTTCGTCGCTCAATCGCGGGCGCGTCCGCAAGTGCATCGGCGTGAAGAGATCCACCACTGCGGTGCTGACATTTTCGAGCGTGTTACCGATGCGATCGAGTATCGGCAGCGATAACCTCAAGGCGAAAGCACCCAGCTTGGAAAGGCGATAAGGAGCCGACACGGCCAGCACTTTCGGGATTAGATCGCAAAGCAAAACGATGATCGCGAAAATCACGATCCCGGCCAGCCATTGGGGAATTCGTGTTTTCAACGGGCTTTCCCAAAGCAAGACCAGCGACAGCACCACCAACAAAACGTTGACAAAACCGTCTCCCAGCAGCAGCACATTCAAAACCCGGCGCGGATTTTCGCGGAAGACCTGGATGAAATTCGTTAGGGCAGCGTGATGTTGCTCTAAACGGCGCAGCTGATGTGGCTTGAGCGAAAACAGGGCGGTTTCGAGTCCGGAAAACAGCGCGGAAAGGAAAATCAGGATCGAGATACCGATCAGGAGAATGACAAAGACGGCAACCGTCATTCCTTACTGCGGGAGCGCCGAGCCGCCCGCGTGTCCTCCGTAATAGCTGGTTTGCTCATCATCTGAGCCACGACCAGATTAAAACCCTTCATGAGTAAAGGCGAGAGGATTTCGCGG